>CAZHPL010000017.1:0-23775 GCA_964534495.1 uncultured Lishizhenia sp. | reverse complement strand
ATATACACTGAATTAATGAAGAAAAACATTAAAACTTCCGCTGTAAAAGTCGGAAAAATAAATGGTATTCGAGTGTCGCCTGCTATCTTTACAAGTATAGACGAAATACACCGTTTAGTTGACTCGATTAATGATTTAATTACTCAAAAATGATGAGTCAAAACACCCGATTTTCAAAAGGAATTGAACGAAGCATGCGGTTTCTTTATTCAAGAAAATTGCTTGCGGCTCTTTTCATTTCAATTTATGCTGTCGCTATCCTTTTGATGCATGACCCATTGGTGAAAGTCTCTGTTTTCGTTATGAAAAGAATGAGCATTCCGGGTTATGATTTATTCATCACCATATTGACTTTGTCCTTGCTAAGCGTTGTTTTGGGTGTTGTTATTTTCCAACTTAAAAAGCATACAGATAATTTGAAAATCAAAATAATGCTCTTGCTTTTTATTGTAATTTGGTTATCAGTGCATTATGTGTTTTTATTGGAAATGAATATCGAAATCATTCATGCTTTTGCCTATGGAGGATTGATTTATTTGTTTTACGGATATTTTAGATCGTACGCTGCGGCAGTCATTTTTTCAATTCCAGTCATGTTATTTGACGAATGGAATCAATACATTAATTTGTACCCCACTTACAATCAATATTGGGAATTGAACGATGTTGTTTTGGACACATTAGGTGAAGTATTTGTTTTGGTTGTGTTTTACGTCTTAAACATTACTTCAATTAGACCAACAAAGCCATGGTACAAAACGACTGAATTTAGATTTTTGTTATTATCTTGTTTGCTGTTTGTTTTTTTATGTGAAACAGAAATATTTGTAACACATACTCAATATAATACTGATCACACGTGGTTTATTATGAGTAAGTTACCACATGAAGGAAGTGATTGGTATATTCATCAGTTGACCAAAAAACGCTATCTCATTTTATCACCCAAAGACGCTATGTTAACCATTGTTTTTATTTGCTCTTTGTTACTGTATTGGGATCGAAAATCACCTATTTAATCAAACCGTTTGCGGTAAAACTGGTCATTAATATTCTACTCTTCATCACATATTACTTCCTGTAACTTCGCTTTCTTTTGTATATTTGACCAACGTACATGGATTATGTCAGAAACAGCTTTGAAAACAGAAAATAAAATCCTTGATAAGACAACTTTGCAAGCAGCATTCAAATTGATGTGCACGGCAAAAACAATGGCTGAAAAATACGAAGCCAACAAGGAAATTACAGCAAAATATGTGCATGCAACTTCTCGTGGTCACGAGGCAATTCAGTTAGCAGTTGGTATGCAATTAAAGACTCAAGATTGGGTGTCTCCGTATTATCGCGATGATAGTATTCTATTGGGAATCGGAATGCAACCTAATGAATTGATGCTTCAAGTTTTTGCAAAAAAAGAAGACCCTTTTTCAGGTGGTAGAACGTATTATTCGCACCCATCTTTGAACCGTGAAAACATGCCTAAAATCCCGCATCAATCGAGTGCGACAGGTATGCAAGCTATTCCAACGACAGGAGTAGCGATGGGGATTCAATACAAAGAAAAAACAGGGTTGTTAAAATCTGAAAGGGGAGAGGAACCAATTGTGGTTTGCTCGCTTGGTGACGCATCATGTACGGAGGGAGAAGTTTCTGAAGCCTTCCAAATGGCAGCTTTGAAACAATTTCCAATCGTTTATTTAGTACAAGATAATGGTTGGGATATTTCTGCAAATGCAGCTGAAACTCGTTCGCAGGATATCTCTGAATATGCTAGAGGTTTTAATGGAATTGAAGTTCGTTCGATTGACGGAAGTGATTTTATTACTTCTTTTCAAACCATTCAGGAAGTCTTTGAAATCGTTCGAAATGAACGAAGACCATTTATAGTTCATGCAAAAGTTCCTTTACTAGGACATCATACATCCGGCGTTCGAAAAGAATGGTACCGTGATGATTTAGAGGAAGCCGCACAACGCGATCCTTATCCAAAATTGAGAAATGAATTACTGCTATCAGGTTTCACAGAAGACGATTTAGTTGCCATTGAAAATGAAGTAAAAAACTTCGTTGATACAGAATACGATAAAGCAATTAACTCGCCTGACCCTGAGCCAAGCTCTGTTACAGATTTCATTTTTGCACCTACGCCAATTACTGAAGAAAAAGGTGAACGCGAACCCGCTGGAAAGAAAAAAACAGTAATGGTGGATTCTGCATTGTTTGCTGTTCGTGAAATCATGCAACAACATCTAGAGGCATTGTTATATGGACAAGATGTTGGAGGACGGTTGGGTGGAGTTTTCCGTGAGGCAGCCACTTTAGCGCAAACTTTCGGAGACGACCGTGTATTTAATACGCCGATTCAAGAAGCTTTCATTATTGGTTCAACTGTTGGAATGTCAGCCGTTGGTCTAAAACCTTTTGTAGAAGTTCAATTCGCTGATTATATATGGCCAGGCTTAAATCAATTGTTCACGGAAGTTTCTCGTTCTTATTATTTGTCTAATGGTAAGTGGCCTGTAAGCTGTGTTATCCGAGTGCCAATTGGCGCGTATGGCTCGGGTGGACCTTATCATTCTTCTAGTGTGGAATCTGTATTAGCGAATATTCGCGGAATCAAAGTAGTGTATCCATCAACAGGTGCGGACTTAAAAGGTTTGTTGAAGGCAGCTTATTATGATCCTAATCCAGTAGTTATTTTAGAACATAAAGGACTGTATTGGTCTAAAATCCCTGGTACAGAAGGCGCAATGTCAATTGAACCCAGTGATGATTATGTGATTCCAATTGGAAAAGCACGAGTGGTACAAGAAGCAAATGAAACGTCAATTCAAAAGGGAGAAAGTTGCGCTGTGATTACGTATGGGCGTGGTGTATATTGGACCTTAGAAGCCTCAAAAGCATTTGAAGGAAGAGTTGAAATTCTTGATTTAAGAAGCATAAACCCATTAGATCATGAAGCGATAAATTCCGTTACACGTAAGCATGGAAAAGTATTGCTAGTAACGGAGGAATCAATTGAATGCTCTTTCACGCTCGGTTTAGCAGGAAGGATTCAACGCGATAATTTTGAGTTTTTAGATGCAGCTGTTGGTATTGTTGGTTCGATTGACACGCCAGCTATTCCTTTAAATTCAACTTTGGAAGCAACGTTATTACCAAATGCTGATAAGGTTAAAGAAGCACTTGGAAAATTATTAAATTATTAATCTAGGGGAAAGGAATTGTTGCGGGGAATAAAAACAACTTGAATATGAGAAGTTTAGTTTTGTTCTTTTTGTTAATGTCATTATTTTCAGTGAAGGCACAACAAACGTGTAACACAGCTGGAAATTTAGTCGTTTTTTCTAACTACGACGGAGGAATTTTGACAATTAATGTGGATCAAAACATTCCTAATCTGAAAGTTGGAATATGTACGTATGAACCAGTTCAAGTTAGCTTCACTGGTGCCTTTGTAGGAAACATAACGCAAGTAATTTACGCAGGATTCAACTCTACTCAAAATAATGATAATTGTGGTTTGGGGAACTTTGTAACATCTGTTTCTGGTGTTGCCAGCTCTATTGTTCAAATAAATACAAACCCACCTGTAGGCTATATTCCAGCTCATGGAAACGGTGCCGGGAATTGGGGAGGAACCATGATTGGTGCTGCTGGATTATGTGATACATTGACAAGTGCCGGAGGAGTAAATACACCTGATGAAATTGTTTATTATTTTCAAAATCAGACGAATGGAACATTATTGTTTCACAAAACACAGTATGCTTGTTGGATGAATGAAACAGTAAATATTACTAGCGCGGGCAACTGCTGTATTTCACCTCCCAATCAATGTAACTTGAACGCTTCAGTAGCTGTTACACAAAACTCAGCTTGTAACCCATGTAATTACAGTGGTCCAACGATTTTAATCAATGAAATTAATATTTACCCAAACAGTGGAGATGGATCTATTTTCGGAAATGGTCCTTCCGGTCAAGCTGGAAAAGGTGAATGGATTGAGTTGTTTAACCCGAATTGGTGCGATTCAGTTGATATTTCGGGATATATACTTGGCAGTTATAATTCCGTTGGGTCAGCTCCAGGCGATTTCCTTGCACAGCCGCCATATCGCTCGGATGGCATGGGATTTATTTTGCCTCCAGGAACAATCGTTCCACCTTTGGGTTTTGTAGTTGTTCGTGGAGCCAATGCAAGTCCGCCTCCTGCTGGAGTAATTGACATCGTAGTCAATAATAATAACAACAATGCATGTATTAGCGGAGGATTAACAAACTCACGGATTTGGTTTGCCAATGCAGGTGGTTGGTTTGCTTTTTACAATGCAGCAGGAGTACCTCAAAATGCAATTAAATGGGGTTCGCCAACAGCAGGTGATTTAAACCAAAGTCCTTGTATTCCACCTAATAATTCTCTTCCTGTCGGAACAACAACCTTACAAACATACAATCAAATTGCAGCCTTAGGTTTATCTGCAAATTTGGGAACACCTTCTCAGGGAATGACTTTTAGAAGAATGCCAGATGGAGGAAATTGGTCTAATACAACCGTTTCGGAAACAACTTCTTATGGAACCTGTAATGATCCTGCAAATTGTGCGGCTTTTAGTGGTGCTGCACAATGCAATGGAACCGCTACGGTTAACGTATCGACAGGAACTGCACCTTTCACCTATCATTGGGATGATCCGCTTCAACAAACTACACAAACAGCTACAAATTTATGTGATGGAACTTACCATGTGACAGTGACTGATGCAGCAGCTTGTTCAGAAGTTTACACAGTTGTTATGACGACGAATCCCTTTTCATTGACGACAACAATTCAACAACCGGGTTGTAATCAAAGCAATGGTTCAATTTCATTTACTCCTTTTAATGCAGCTTACAATTATTCTTGGTCTCCTAATGTTTCTACCAACAATTCAGCATCGAATCTAGCACAAGGAACCTATCACGTAACAATTTCGCAAGGAAGCTGTTCATTTGATACAACAGTCGTTTTACAAAATCCAGTTGCATTTGACCCAAGCTTTGTAATAAATCAAACTACTTGTGGTTTTGATAATGGAGCCATTCAAGTCAATGTTGTTCCTTCTGGAAATTATATTTATACGTGGACTCCAGCAATTACAACTGGAAATGCTGCACAATCCCTTGCACCTGGACAATACGAAATTTCAATAACCGATAATATTTGTGCTTTTGATACCATTATCCAAATTGCTTCAAGTTTAGCAATAACAGCGCAAGCTCAAGTTGTAAATACTTCTTGTAACCAAGCAAACGGTGCAATTTTTATTACCGCTTCTCCTAGTGCTAATTATACGTATTCATGGACACCACCTATTTCAGTTTTGGACAGTGCAGTACAATTAAATGCAGGTAATTATTCAATTAACGTTACAGATGGAACTTGTGTTTTTGACACAACTTTAACGGTAAATCCATCCAATGCACCAACGGATATTTTTGCAAATATTACAGCTGCAAATTGTGGCGCTTCAAATGGTGAAATTGCTATTTCTCAAACGACGGGAGGAACAAGTCCTTATTTCTATAGTTTTTCAGGTTTAGGATTTACTTCACAAACCACTTACACGAACTTGAGCGCAACAACCTATACGGTCATTGTACAAGATAATAACGGATGTACTTATCAAGAAGATTTTTCTGTCCCACAAATACCGGGGCCTTCTGCCATCAGCATAGATTCACATAATCCAAATTGTGGTCTATCAAATGGTACAATTACTATAAACAATACTACAGGCGGAATATCACCTTACACGTATTTCATGGCCAATCAGCCTGTTTCTTCGGATATTCAAGGTTTAAGTGCTGGAAATTATGCTATTGTCGTACATGATAATTATGGATGTTCGTTTACACAGAATGTTACATTGACAATGGATGCTGGACATACTGACGTTTTTATTCCAAATGTATTTACGCCAAATGCAGACGATGCAAATCCAGTTTGGGAAGTATCAGCCAATTGCCTCAAAAATTTCACTTGCCAGATTTTTAATCGCTGGGGAGATTTGATTTATAAGTTTGATGATGTCAATGGAAATTGGAATGGAAAGACAAAAGGGGGTAAAGACGCAGTAGATGGTGTTTATTTTTATAAAGTCGTTATTGACTATTTTGATAATACATCAGATACCTTTCAAGGACACATTACTTTAATTAGATAAAATGAAATTCAAAGAAATAATCGAAAACGTTGAGGATTTTCACAATGCTTTTGGAATTGAGAACAATTTTGAACCTACAGCTAACTTAACTTTGGATGAGGTTACGCTTCGTTACAACTTGATGAAAGAAGAAAACGAAGAGTATTTTGAAGCAGCTAAAAATGGAGATTTAGTCGAAATAGCAGATGCTCTAGGCGATCAATTGTATATTCTTTGCGGAACATTATTAAAACATGGATTAAAAGACAAAATAGCTGAAGTCTTCCTAGAAATTCAACGTTCGAATATGAGTAAGTTAGATGCAGACGGAAAACCAATTTATCGCGAAGACGGAAAAGTAATGAAATCCGATTTGTATTTCAAACCAAATATTAAGAAAGTATTAGAAAAGTAGTTTTCCACGCATTTGTTTTAATTACTTTCCATCCTTTTTTTTTCTCGTAAACGCATTGCAGGTAGATTTGAGAAAATTTCCTGTCATGAAAGATATTTCCATTTATTTCAAATCGGTTGAAAACAACGAGCTTTGGAAAGAAACACAATTAGGTGCTTATGTACAGTGGAATGGTGAGGAATTTCCTGAGTTACAAAGAAAAAGTTGTGCGCTTTTTTGTGTCAATGAAAATAGAGGAGCTGGAAGCGAAGTACTAGTTAATTATACTGCTTTTAGAGATCGATTTTATTCCTTGCATGTAGGACGCGATTGGAATATACCTATTTATGATTTAGGAGAAATTCTACCAGGAAATGAATTGAAAGACACATATTTTGCTCTTTCAAATGTCGTTACTGAATTAGTAAAAAAAGATGTGCTTCCCATTATTGTTGGTGGCTCGCAAGATTTGATTTATTCAGTTTACAAAGGCTATCAACACTTGGAACAAATGGTTAATATTTGTTCTATCGATTATACCTTTGATTTAGGAAGTTTTGAAGAAAAAGTAAATAGTAAGGGGTATTTATCACAAATTATGATGGAACGCCCATGTTACCTTTTTAATCATGCCAACATTGGTTTGCAGGCGCCTTATGCTGACAAAAAAGACTTTGAATTATTCGAGAAATTATATTTTGATGTTTGCAGATTAGGGGAATACAATGCAGACTTCAAAGTTGCCGAACCTCATTTGCGAAATGCGGATATTATTAATTTGGATTTCAATGCTATACGTTCTTCCGAATTAAATGATTCAACCATGAATCCAAATGGCTTTTATGGAGATCAGATTTGTCAAATTGCCCGCTATGCTGGGATTTCAGATAAAGTAACTTCGTTTGGGATTTTTAACGCAAAATTGGATAACCAAGTGAAATCATCATTATTAGCAGAACTTGTTTGGTACTTCATCGATGGCGTTGCTGCTCGAAAAGGTGATTTTCCTGTCGGCAGCAAGTCAGGTTACAAGAAATTTAGTGTAGTGATGGAAGAGCAAGGTTATGAGTTGATTTTTTATAAAAGTCACAAGTCGGGCAGGTGGTGGATGGAAGTGCCGTATCCTCCTTCTGAAGGGCGAAAATATGAGCGACACATGCTCGTTCCATGTAATAAATCAGATTATGAAAATGCAATGAATAATGACATCCCTGATTTATGGTGGAAAACATATCACAAACTGAGCTAGTATAACACTTTTAGCAGAGTCTTTTTTTTGGTTTATTTTTTTAATATTTAATAAAATTTAGCTATTTTAGCCACCTAAATTACGTGAAGTTTAGTCAGACTTTAAGTGATTTAACCTGTTAAATAAACCATATGCTATTGAAAAACAGATTATTAAGTCTTTTGTTTTTGTTCTCCGCTATTGGAGCAAATGCACAGCAAGACAAGTTGTTGACGCATTTTATTTACGATAAAATGTCTATTAACCCAGGGAAAACGGGTATTGATTTGTATAATGGTATTTGTGCCACGTCAATTTACAGGAATCAATGGGATAAAGTTAATGGGGCTCCAAATTCTGCTGTTTTAAACTTGGAAGCAAATCTTACGAAGTTTTTTCCGGGCGGGGTTGGAATGTCATTTTATCATGATGCAATTGGTTTTGCGAGACAAAACAATGTACTTTTAAATTATTCTTATCCAATTCAAATTGGAACAGGTGTTTTAGGATTAGGTGTTGGTATTGGAATTATGAATTACGGGATGAGTCCTGATTGGGTGCCACCAACAAATAATCCTGATCAATATTTGCCAGCTGGTTTCGCTGCCACAAGTATAGATGCCAATTTTGGTGCTTATTATCATGGCAAAGATTTTTACGTTGGTTTATCATCAACACATTTGCCTGCAACTTTGCTTAAACAATCGGTTGGAGGTTTTTCGCAGTCGTATCAAACGGCTCGTCACTATTACATAATGGGCGGCAAAACTTTTAATAAAGTAGGAGGTAAGGCTGGTTCTGTTGATGTTCAAGCATTGTTTAGAACAGACTTTGTGAAATTCTCTGCTGATTTTAACGCAAGATATATTTACGCATTACCTAATAACAAACAAGTATATGGTGGTTTGACTTTTAGAACTTCAGATGCTGTTGCTTTGATGGCGGGATATACCCCATTTAACAACTTTACTTTCGGTTATTCGTATGATTTAACAATTAATAAATTAGCAAGTATATCACAGGGTTCGCACGAATTGGTGGTTAAGTATTGTTATTACTTACCTCCACCACCAAAACAAAAAGCGCGCCACCCTCGTTGGTTGTAAAAAAAATAGAATAAATAATTGTAACCATTTATAGTGTTCTTCCGTTATACCAAAAGTTAAATCCTGTAGCAAGTTAATTTGGTGAATGGCTAGAACTAAAAACAAAAAAATGAAAAAGTTAGTAAGTGTTTTTGCAGCATTAGTTTTACTCTACTCTTGTAGTGAAGTGGAAGGGAACTTAGTAGGCGTTAAAGGACGTGATACTTGGTATCCAGATGTGCTTGGCCCTGGTAAGTTGCCAATCGGAATGGTTTATGTTCCGTCTGGTGGTTATCAAACAGGTGAAGATGATGAAGACATCATGGGACTTCACACCGCAAGAATTAGAACCGTTTCTGTACCTGCATTTTATATGGATGCAACGGAAATTTCTAACAATGAATATCGTCAGTTTGTTCATTGGGTTCGTGACTCTATTGCACGTGAGAAATTGTACAGAAGAAGTTTTGATGATGATGCTGAAAGATGGGTTAACATTCCTGACAACTTCTTTAAAGAGCCTTATAGAACAATTTTGGACATGGGATCGGATGTACAGGGTGGAAATACTCCTTTTCAATTATTAGAGGATACAACAAATAATGCCGAAGTAGATAAAACTTTGCTTACAATGATGGGTAACTATGATAAAAGTAAAGGTAAAGGAAAACGACTAATTAATGGTTACGCTTACGACCAGAAAAACTATCCAAATGCAAATGCTAACAATGCTAAAGGTATTGATGTTCTAGTTTCTGAGTCTGAATTACGCGGTATCATGCAAATGTACACTGGTGCTACAAGTGGAAAAGCAGTTTCAAAAAACAAAGCTGATAAAACAGCAAAAGGCGGTTCAACTAAAATTGTTTACACCCAAGGTGGTCGTGTTGAAAATAGAAAATACTTCACTTTAAATTGGGAAGAACCAATTGATTACAACGATCCAGAGGTTGCTTTCTTATTAGCTGATATGTATTACAGTGACCAAGAAAGGTTCTACAAGAGAAGAGAAATTGACACACGTTTATTGTTCTTTGATTACTATTGGATTGATTATAAAGAAGCAGCTAAACGCGGTAAAGTAATTACAAAATCTGTTGATGCTCGTAGAACTTTTGCTTATGATAGTTTATCTAGTGCTAACGGTGTAGCTATTTATCAAAGAAGCAGACGCGAACCTTTAAACAAAGATTACAAAACGAACGATCAACACCGTTCAACATTGTATACTGTTGATCAAAATACAAATAAAGTTTGGGTTGATACAACAATTTATGCGAAAGGTCGCCAATTTGGTGAGCCACAAGGCGGAGCTATTGATAAAACAGTATACAGCATTAATGATACTGCCAATCTAATAGGTACTATTTTAGAAAACCCAGGTCAAGATTTAGATTTAGGTTATACGAACAGTAAAGGTCAGCATAACGCTTTACGTGGACATACTGATAGAAGTCGATTCATTATTAAAGAGAGAATTAATGTTTATCCGGATACACTTTGTTGGGTTAGAGACTTTACATACTCTTTCCACGAACCAATGACACAAAATTACTTTTGGCATAATGCTTATGATAACTACCCAGTTGTAGGAGTTACTTGGACGCAAGCAAAAGCATTTTCAGTTTGGAGAACTCAAATCTATCACAGTTGGTTACAAGCAAATGGAGATTTATTTGTTAACGATTTCCGTTTACCAACAGAATCAGAATGGGAGAGGGGTGCACGTGGAGATTTGGATTTAGCCCAATATCCTTGGGGTGGTCCTTACATCAGAAACTCGGCAGGTTGTTTCTTAGCGAACTTTAAGCCTTTAAGAGGTAGATATTTTGAAGATGGTGGATTCCATACTGTGAAAGTTTACTCTTACAACCCTAACGGTTTTGGTTTATTCTGTATGGCTGGAAACGTAGCTGAATGGTGTTCTACAACTTTTGATGAATCAATGTATGAGTTTTCTCATGATTTGAGTTCAGAATATGATTATCAAGCGAAAGATGGGGATCATCCAGTTAAAAAGAGAAAAGTAATTCGTGGTGGTTCATGGAAAGACATCGGTTATTACTTGATGAATAGTACAAGAACGTATGAGTACCAAGATACTGCTAAATCATACGTAGGATTCCGAAACGTAATGACACACCTTGGTCGTGGAGGAAAAGATCTTGATCAAGAAAATGGTGAGGAAATCCAAAGCGATATCCAGTTAAAATAATGTAATTACATGTTTAATCTATAAATCAAAGTTTAATTAAAATCAAAAGTTATGAGTGGTAAAGGTGGTTTTTTTGCTTCAAGAGGTTACAAATTATTTACGAAGTATTTGTCAGGTTTTGGAGCATCAATTGTAATTGTGGGTGCTTTGTTTAAAATTATGCACTGGCCAGGTTGTGATGTCATGTTGATTGCAGGTCTACTTACTGAGGCGGCTATCTTTGCTTTCATTGCCTTGGAACCAATGCATGATGAACTTGATTGGACAAGAGTATTTCCTGAATTAGCAGTTTCTGAAAATAGTGATGATAATCGTTTACTTCCTATCTTGAAAAAAGGTGGTTCAGGTGGCGGTGGCGGAGGTGCTGCTGATGCTTTAGCTAAACAATTGGATAAAGCAGGGATTGACCAATCATTATTAGCAAAATTGAAAGACGGAATGTCAAATTTGGCTGAAAATGCAAAATCATTAGGTGCGGTTTCAACTGCGGCAGGTGCTACAGATTCTTACGTTAAAAGTTTGGAAACAGCTTCTACAGGTTTAAACAAATTGACTGAGCAATATGCAGCATCAGCAAATGCAATCGCTGGAATCACTGCTGACGGTGGAGGTAATTTTGGTGTTGAAATGCAAAAATTGGGTACAAATTTATCTGCATTGAATAATGTATACGAACTGCAATTGAAAAGTTCTCAAGATTATTTGACAGGCTTAACACAAATGGGAGCACTACAAGAAAACATCAAAAGCATTATGAACGACTTGTCTGCTTCAGCAAAAGATACTCAATTGTACCGTGAAAACATGGCATTATTATCTCAAAACTTGACAGATTTGAATAATGTGTATGGTAACATGCTTCGTGCAATGCGTGGTTAGTATTTAACTTACATTTTTTAATTATAAAAATACAGTAGAAAATGGCAGGTGGTAAGGAAACCCCGAGACAGAAGATGATCGGGATGATGTATCTGGTATTGACAGCACTATTAGCCTTGAATGTATCCAAAGCGGTACTTGAAGCATTTGCTGCAATCGAAGATAACACGCAGCGTTCGAATGAAAACCTTTATTATAAGGGTCAAGAAAACAAAAACAGTCTTGAAGAAGAGTTATTAACTTTAACTCAGCCTCAAGATGCAGCGAAAAAGCAAAAAATCAAAACGTACCTTGATATTATTGAAAAAATCGATAAAGAATCGGGTAAAGTTATTCAAATGATTGATGAGCTTAAATTTGAGTTGTTGACTGATGCAAAAGAAGAATACGACAAAAATGCTGTAAAACCTAAAGATAAGGAAGCTTTGATTTGGTCAAAATTTGATCCTAAGGAACCAGCTAAACCAATTCGTTTTAACTTGTTCAAGGTTCAAAACAAAGATAACTTTGACGTTCCAATGCACGTTTTAGTGGGTACTGATATCAACAACATTACATCACAAAAAGGAAAGGATCTTTGGGACGCTTTTAAAGGTCTTCGTAATAAAATGTGTGAAATTGCTGCAACTTACAACGAAGGAGAAGGACCGCAAATGAAAAAGTGGAACTTGAAACTGAAAGATATTAATGATTATGAGGATTCAAAAGATTTGCAAAAGCAATTGAGAAAATTAATTAATGCTCCAGGTAATAAGGTGAATCCAGAAGATACTTTAATCGTACAATTGGTGTATGAATTAATGTCTAAAAAAGAAATGGAAGAATTTGGAGAGTCTAAACAAAAAGTACATTGGTTAGGTAGAACATTCGACCACTCTCCATTAGTAGGTGCTTTAGCTTCTTTATCTTCATTGCAAAATGATATTCTTCAAGCTCGTGAGAAATTAATCGCACAATTGAAGAGTAAAGTTAGCGTTGGAGAATTTTCTTTCAACAAAATTGAAGCTTTCGTTGCTGGTGATGCAGTTGTTACTCAAGGCGGTGAATTAAACTTAAAAGTAACAATGGCTGCTTATGATTCTGATAAAAAACCAACTGTTGTTGTTAATGGTGGTGGAACCTTGGAACCAGGTGAGGGAGTTGTTGGTGTTAAGAAAACTGTAAATGGAAACGGTGAACAAACAATTAGTGGTACTGTTACTATTTTAAGTAAATCTGGAGTTGAACATACCAAAACATGGGAGCATAAATATATTATTGCTGCTCCTCAAGGATCAATTTCATTGCCAGAAATGATGGTTCTTTATAAAAATTGGGATAATAAAATTGTACCAGTTGTTGCAGGCGCCGTTAGTTCTAGTGTTACAGTTGATGGTGGTACTGCTTCACCTTTGACTTGGAAAGATGCAGATGGTAATTCTTATAAAGGTTATGTAGTTAAAGTTGCTCCTTCTGCTAGAATGGTAACAATAAAATTGTCTGGTAAGGATAAAGACGGTAAATCTAAAAGCTTTGGTACATATAAATACAAAGCGAAACCATTCCCAACTCCAGCAGTACAAGGTGGTACAATTTCTAAATCTAGTGGTACAAAAGTTATTGTAAGTTTAGGTGCTGATAGTCCGTTTACAGGTGTTAGCTTTACTGTAACTGGAGGTGAAATCACAATTGGTGATAAAACAGAATCTTTCACAGGTGATCGTATTCCTGCTGATAAGATTGCTAAAGCAAAAGTTGGTAAAAAAGTTGCTATTGATGTTTTCTATACTCGTAATGGAGTTAAAGGAACACCGATTTCAAGTAGCTTGAAAATTGTACCATAATTTAATAATGTAATTTATAGTGGACATGAAATATATTTTTCTTTTTCTTAGTTTCAGCCTTCTGACTGTTTCGTATGGTCAGGATCAACCGCCCAGAGGTCCCTATAATATCCTTCAGGGTGGGGTTGTTGACGGTGTCGTAATCAAGGATGAAATTCCTGTAAGGGAAGCGATTCCTTATGAACATGTTCGATTGGCTGATTATGTTTGGTCTAAAAGAGTATTTTCAAGAATTGATTGTCGTGAGAAAATCAATCATGATTTATTCTTTCCGTATGATTTCTTCGAAAATGACGGAGTAAGTTCTACTTACAAACCTCGTGATGCCTCTGAAGTTGATGATGCTAGTTGGTATAAGGATCAAAAACACTGGTCTTTATGGACAGTTATTATGCGTCACATTATTCTTGGAGAATTAACTGTTTACGAGGTTTCTAGTGAGTTGAACCCTTTGATGGAAGACGGTTATAGTCTTAAGTATCCAGTAGAGAGAAGAACCAAAAATGATTATTTTGACGTGGCTTATTACAGAAAGAAAGTTAATTCTTTATTTGCTGCTGGTGGTCAAGGTCCTAAATTAACCATTTACCGTTCAATTTCGGAAGATACTATTCCAATTCAAAAGACCGCTCAAACTTTCAAGCAATATTTTGATTCTTTAGCTTCAGATCCTGATTATGAGGAATTGGTAAAAGGTTATAAATATGAAGACGTTGAACGTTGGTGGAATGCGACTGGTGAAAACGGATTAGTTCGTAAAGACCCAATGGCTAGATTCATAGGTTCAAATAATATTGTTGCTTATAACATTAAAGAAGATTGGTTCTTTGATAAAGAGCGTTCTATGTTGGACAGAAGAATTATTTCAATTGCTCCAGTTGCTCGTTTTACATACGATGACGATTCAACAACTTTGCTACCAGAAAGAGGTAAATTGCTTTGCTATAATGACATGGGCGTTCCTCTTTATTTCGATGAAACTTCTAATAGTTTTGAAGAATTCAAAGGTAAAGTTGAGGAAAGAGAGTTGTTTTGGTTGTATTTCCCTGAATTGAGAAATGTTATCGTGAACTACTATGTTTACAACGATCAATCGGATGCACAATGGATGTCTTTTGATGATTTATTTTGGAAACGAAAGTTTTTAGCGACAATCTATAAAGTATCTGATAAATTCGACAGAGAAATTGAAGATTATAAATATGGTGTTGATGCACTTTATGAAGCTGAAAGAATTAAAGATGATATCCGTAAGTGGGAACATGATGTATGGAATTATTAATTGAATTTTTCTAAAGAAAACCCCGGCTTTCGTCGGGGTTTTTTATTTTTGTTATATGAAATGGATTGGTGATCGAATTAGTTTTTTAGATACAAAACAGAAAGTTACCATAGTCATTGAACCTGAACGAAGTGGTTTCGTGAATGCAATGATGGGAATGTGGTTAGCTATGTGGTATACAGTTGGAGGCGTTATGATTTGGTCTTTATACACGTTAAAATTAAATCAACAGGAACAAATTATTTTGTACATCGCTTTAGCTTTTTGGTTGTATTATGCGATAACTGTTACCTATTCATTTTTATGGATAGTCTATGGGAAAGAACTAATAAAAATTGATGAGACAGCTTTTCATTACAAACGTTCAGTTTTATCTTACGGAAAATCAATTCCTTATTATTTTGAAAACATCAAAAGTTTTGTTTTTTCGGTTCCGGAAAAAGGTTCGTTTCAAGCTATTTGGGAATCAACGCCTTGGACAAAAGGAGGTGATAGAATTAATTTTGAGTACTTAGGCAAAGTTGTCAAACTTGGGGTTAAACTAAATGAAAAAGACACGAAGCTCCTTTTGAACTTTATTGACAAAAAAATTAAAGAACGATTAAAAAAGTAATTATGTACGGAAAAATGAAAGATTTTTTGGCTGATGAGCTAAAAAGTATTGAAAATAACGGAATTTTAAAAAGAGAAAGAATTATTATTTCTCCGCAAGGTGCTAATGTAAAAGTAAGTTCTGGTGATGATGTTGTCATCATGTGTGCCAATAACTATCTGGGTCTTTCGTCTCATCCATCTGTAATACAAGCTGCGAAAGACGCTTTAGATACGCATGGTTTTGGAATGTCATCGGTACGTTTTATTTGTGGTACGCAAGATATTCATAAAGAGTTAGAGCAAAAAATTGCAGCTTTTTACGGTACGGAGGATACTATTTTGTATGCGGCAGCTTTTGATGCAAATGGTGGAGTATTTGAACCTTTGTTCTCAGAAGAAGATGCAATTATTTCGGATGAGCTAAATCATGCTTCCATTATCGATGGGGTTCGTTTGTGTAAAGCACAACGCTATAGATACAAACATTCTGATATGAGTGATTTGGAAGAGCAGTTGAAAAAAGCACAAGCACAGCGTTTTAGAATTATTGTTACCGACGGTGTTTTTTCAATGGATGGCGATATCGCAAAAATGGACGAAATTTGTGCGCTTGCAGAAAAATACGATGCTTTGGTGATGTCAGACGAATGCCATTCAGCTGGTTTTATCGGAAAAACAGGTCGTGGTGTTCCTGAATATTGTGGTGTAAACGGAAAAGTCGACATCATTACAGGAACATTAGGAAAAGCCTTGGGCGGTGCAATGGGAGGTTACACGACAGGGAAAAAGGAAATTATTGAAATGCTTCGTCAGCGTTCACGTCCTTATCTTTTTTCAAATTCACTTGCTCCTTCGATTGTTGGTGCAGGGATAAAAGTTTTTGATTTACTAAGTTCTACTACTGAGTTGCGTGATAAACTAGAGGAAAACACAAAATATTTTAAGGAAAGAATTATTGCTGCAGGTTTTGATATCAAACCTGGAGATTCACCAATTGTACCTATTATGCTCTATGATGCTGCACTTTCTCAAAAATTTGCAGATGAATTATTAAAAGAAGGCGTTTATGCAATCGGTTTCTTTTATCCAGTAGTTGCAAAAGGACAAGCCAGAATTCGTACTCAAATTTCTGCGGCACATTCAATCGCTGATTTGGATAAAGCCATCCATGCATTTATAAAAGTTGGAAAGCAATTAGGTGTGATTTCATAATATCAACTAGAAAAAATTAAAGGGCGTTAAAGCCCTTTTTTTATTTAAAAATATTAAGTTTTGTAAGCCAATCCCATTGATACGTAAACACTTCATTTTTTTCTGGCTCATTGTGTATTTCATGAAACAAATCGGGCCAAAGTTTCAAATTGACTAAACTTTTTGCATTAGCTGCAAATTCCGAAGAACCTTGTGACTATGTTAATTTATCGGCAAGTCCATGCATAATTAATACAGGGACCTGAATTTCATGAGCATGTTCAATAGCATATGGCCCAGCAAAGTGAACATTTACAAAAAATGCAGAAGTTATTTTATCATGTACAAGTGGGTCTTTTTGATAGTTTTCAACTACAGTTTTGTCTCTTGAAATCGCATTCACATCTAGCCCAGTGGGTTGTGTCAAGCAAGGTAAGATTTTAGATGTCAAATGTCCCAAAGCAATTTTCCATTTGGGTGGATTAAAAGCTAGTCTTAAATATGGACCTGTAACAATTGCACCGTTCACATTAGGTTTCCTTCGAATAAGAAAGTTTAAAACCAAATTTCCTCCCATGCTGTGTGCGTAGAAAAACAATGGTAAATTCCCAGCAATTTTTCTTCCTTTATCTAAAAACAATTGTAAATCATTCATCAAATGCTCATAACTGGGGGTATGACCTCGATGACCACTTGAATTCCCGTGACCTCTTAAGTCGATACCAATACAGGTAATATTATGAGCATTGTAGAAATCCATAACATGCGTATACCTTTGAATATGTTCACCCATTCCATGAACGAACAACATGACTGCAACAGGATTATCTGCTGCTCGCATAATTCCAGATAAATTCAACTTATCTTGTGTTTGTAATTGAAATGTTGTCTCCATTTTTGACTTAGTTAGCTAAAACATTGATTAAATGAATGATTTCTGCATCTATTTCAGGATGCTCTTTAGTTGCTACAGAAAATGGTGATTCCGTTATTTGATTATTAACGATTCCTAATGAACAATTTTTTACACCTACTAGTAATTTCTCAACTGCAACAAGTCCTAATCGAGTTGCTAAAACACGATCCGAACAACTTGGTCTTCCTCCGCGTTGTATATGTCCAAGAATGGTAACGCGAACATCATAATCTGGACATTGCTTTTTCACTTTATCCGCTATTACTTGTGCGCCACCTTCTTCATCACCTTCTGCAACCACAACTAGCATTGAATTCATTTCCTTGCTTCGGTCTTTTTTCAATGTATCAATTAGTTCATCGACAGTTGTTTTTGTTTCAGGAATTAAAATGCTCTCTGCTCCACCAGCGATTCCAGATGACAAGGCGATTAAACCAGCATCTCGACCCATTACTTCAATGAAAAAAACACGATCATGTGAATTGGCTGTATCCCGAATTTTATCAATCGCTTCCATTGCTGTATTGATAGCAGTATCGTAGCCAATACAAAAATCTGTACCTTTTAAATCATTATCGATTGTACAAGGAAGACCAATCGTAGGGAAATTGTATTCTAAATCGAATTGCAGTGCGCCTCGGAATGAACCATCGCCACCAAGAACGATTAATGCATCAATTTCATTTTTTTTTAAGTTCAAGAATGCCGATTTTCTCCCTTCAGAAGTCATAAAACCTTTACTTCTTGCCGAACGCAAAATAGTTCCACCATGACTAATGATTCCATTAACTTCTTTTCGGGAAAGAACTTTGAACTCGTTGTTGATAAGACCATCAAAGCCATGCAGCACACCAAAAACTTCCACGGAATGAAATTCTGCCGTTAAAACGATGGATCGTATAGCCGCGTTCATTCCCGGTGAATCACCACCTGACGTTAAAACAGCTATCCTTTTCATTTCATTCATCCCTTCTACTAGCTACGCAAAACTACCTTTTACTTTGTAAACAAAACTTTTCCGTAGTAGGTCGAGCCGTTTTTTAATGTTTTGAAAATATATACTCCAGCACTAAATTTTGAAATATTTAAAGAAACATTTTCTTGTGTTATTAACCCTGATTCTACAATTTGGCCATTAATATCTGAAATGGAATATGCTTGTCCAATTTCAAGATTATTCACTTCAAAAACACCCTTGTTTGGATTTGGATAAAGTGAAATACCTAACAGTGGATTTGCTCCCAAACCTGCACATTGTTCTACGATAATTGTAAGTTGGGATGAAGCTTGACATCCATTTGCATCTGTATATAGTGCAGAAATCGTTTGAGGTCCAATTGCCGTTGAAGATGGATCAAATTGATTTCCTGTTATTCCATTTCCTGAAATAGTTGCGTTTACAGGTGAAGCTGTAATGGTTACTAATCCTCCGTTATCACAAACAACATTGTCAGGGTCGTTAGAAACAAGTGTTAATGTTGGTAAAGAATTGACAGTAATAGATGTATTGGTTGAATTGGAACCACTTGCATTTGTAACCGTTAATGAAACAGTGTATGTTCCTGCATTAGCATATACATGTGTAGGGTTTTGTTGATTGGAAGTTGTGCCATCCCCGAAATCCCAAGCCCAAGTTGTAGGTGTGTTTGTTGAAAAATCATTAAATGCCAAAGTCGTACCTAAACAAGATGAAGTCGCAGAAGGAGTAAAAGAAGCAACGGGTTCTTGATTTGGATTGTTCTCGTTGTAAAAAATCTTGAAATCATCAAAATAAAATCCGTCTGCGTTTGTTCCGCCATCTGCCTTTAATTGAAAACGAAACTTGATCGATTGACCTAAATAATCACTTAAATTAATTTCTTCCAATACCCAATCAGATTGAACACCTTCATAAATAGGTTGATTATTGGGTTGAACACTTCCGTTTGCACTTGTACCGCTTACTGTATAATTTCCGCATTGACCAATCCATGTTGAACCATTGTCAGTTGAAACCTGAAATTGAACAAAGTCATAATCTGCTTCAATATTCCATTTGGCATAAAAAGAAACTTTAGCTGCAGTCGCATTTGTCAAATTAACGACAGGGACGTACGTATAGGTTTTGTTAGCATTATTCGCGTAATTTCCTGTTGGGCTATCCGTATATGACTTTGTTGCTGACACATAGGTGGATGTTGTAGTACTCCATGTTCCTGTCCAATTGGTTGTTGCACCGTCTTCTAAGGTATTCAACGTAACAGCACCAAACGTTTTTACGATTGTATCTTTCTTAACCCAAAGTCCATTGTCTGTTTTTAAAATATATTTGATTTGATCACCAAACTGAATTGTTGGATTTAATGAATACGAAATAGCACCTGTTGAACTTGTTTGACAGTTAATATTGTATTGAACAGGACTTCCTACGGAAACAATATTAAGCAAGGGTTGAATAGAAACGGTAACAGTGCCACTTTCACGTCCAAGTCGACGAATGGAATGATTGAAATTACCTGTTAATGTTGCAACAGATGAAGGATCTGTATCTCTAACAATATTGTAATTCCTTGATAAGTGTGCTAAAATCAAATTGGGAAATACCATTTCTTTACAAGTTGGAATAATCTCAGATTGAGCTTGCCAAAATGCAGTTCCAACTTCTGGTGTATGAACAAAAATGGTATCTTTCACACCAACTCCAATATCTACTTTATACATGTAATCATCCGAGTCGCCAGAAGCAGGATACAAACCTGAACTTTTCATGGAAGTATATCCATTGTATTGAACCATGTGGTCGGTATGTTCTTGAAAATAATTGTGATGAGGAGCATATTCAGCTGTAGTTGTTCCGATTGGAAATAAAATGTCTTTGGCGTAAGTGTGAGCATTGAAAGCCATTTCAAAGTCGTTGTGTTGCACTAACCAACGCATTGCCTGTGTTTCAGGCTCAGAAAATGCAGCCGTTCCACAATACGTATCGTCACTAGTATTTGTACTTGTACCGGTCGTTCCCCAACCGTATGAATAGTTTCGGTTTAAATCAACACCATATACACCTCCACCATTGTTTCTTCTGTTTTTACGCCACATTCCACCACCTGTTGCATTCGTGGTTTCATTGTAAACATATCCATCTGGATTAATCATTGGAACAAAGTACATCTGCGTATTATTGACCAAATACGTTACTTCGTCATTCGTGCCGTAATTTTCCAATAAATACCACATGTAAAAAATTGTTTCCATCAATGCCATTGGTTCACGTGCATGGTGAATAGCCGTGTATAGAATTTTTGGTTCACCCGCTTCATCGGTGTTAGGATTGTCAGAAATACGGACATAATGAAGAGGTCTGTTTCCAACGGTCACGAAAGTTGAAATAGGTGCTTTTGTTGTAATTAAATTCGGGTAAACACTAGCCATTTCATCCAATTCAGCTAGCATTTCAGCGTATTTTAAATAACCTCCCATAGTTCCCAAATTAAAGTGGGTAGGAGTTGCCGGAGAGAAAGTCGTTGATCCAGTTCCAGTTCCGCTACATGTTGCATTTTTAGTAGTTGCAACAGGAGTTTCGGGGTTATTTAATAAGTCTCTGTAATAAGCTTCAACATCGTCAATTAAAATTTCAATGTCATAGTTGTGCTCGCGCATGGTTTGTATTTCTCGACTGGAGAAATCGGAAATAAAAAATAAGTCTTGCTTGTGAATACCATGGTCGATCGTAACGCCCATATTGGCAAGTTTTTGCAAATCAATTTCATTTGCATTGATTTTTACACGTGAATAGTTTTGGGAAAACATAAAACCCGTGAGAAAAAACAGAAAAAAGGAGAGAGAAATTATTTTTTTCATGAAGAGAGTTTAGGACGGCAAATTAAGAATTTTTTTAAGAAAACACTCACTTTACACTAAGTTTTAACGTTTGGAAAAGCAACCTTTTGAACGAAATTAAAGTTTAATTGCATGGGTGTGTTTTTCGCCGTATCTTAGCTTTCTGTGAAGTTTTTTGTCCAAATAATCGCCTTTTTAGTTTCATTCTCAGGATGGAGTCAGATCTATATGATTCCCAATAAAGGCCAATGGGACAATCGTATAGCCTACAACATTGATTTGAACGGCGGTAAAATGTACATTGAAAAGGGAGGAATGACTTTCTTTTTCACAGATGCCATGCAACATAATCACAATGCATCTCATTTACACGAAAACGACAGTATAACACGATATCATGCGGTAAAACAGCACTTTATTGTGGGTGCTTCCTCAGATTTCACAGAACAAAACTGGAGTCCTGAAGTCAAAAATTACATACTTGGAAACGATCCTTCAAAGTGGAAATCGAATGTTCATGGTTGTAGTGATGTATTGCAAAAATCGATTTCGGAAGGTATTGATATTCGATACAAAGGGAATTCTGAAAATCTAATGTATCAATTTGAAATTCAGCCAAATACAAATATTAACGAATTGGGTTTTGTTATTTCTGGCGCCAATGGAATTCGGTTAGATGATGATGAGAATTTAGTAATTTCACATCGTTTTGGAGAAATTCTGCAAACACATCCAATTGCTTGGAACATAAATGAAAATGGTAAACGAAAAAGTGTTGCTTGTAGATTTATTCTTCAAGATTCTATAGTCCGTTTTTCATTTCCGAATGGGTATGATGTTCATCAAAAATTAATTATCGATCCAAGTTTGACTTTTTCTACATTCTCTGGTTCTTCCTCCGATAATTGGGGTTTTACTGCTACTCCAGACCCACTTGGTAATTTGTTTGGCGGCGGAATTGTTTTTGGTTCGGGTTACCCTACTTCTACAGGAGCTTATGATTTAAGTTTTAACTCAGGAACAGGCTCATTTCCAATGGATGTTGGAATTACCAAATTCAACGCAACAGGAACAACTTTACTGTATTCAACCTATTTGGGCGGAAGTGGAAATGAAACCCCGCACAGTATTATTTGCGCCCCAAATGGTGAACTTTACATTTATGGTGTTACTTCATCCGCCAATTTTCCGATGACAGGACAATCGTATGATAACTCGTTTAATGGAGGACCGAACACAACTCAAAATTCCTTGAATTTTAATGGAGCAGATATTTATGTTGCTCGACTCAATGCTAATGGAACGGCTTTATTGGCCTCAACTTATGTGGGAGGAAGTAATACAGATGGCTTGAATACCAATAGTTTAGTCTATAATTACGGAGATCAGTTTCGAGGGGAAATTATTTTAGATGCTAATCAAAATGTGTATGTTGCTAGTACAACAGCGTCCTCGAACTTTCCGACTACAGCGGGAAATCAAACAAGTATCAGTGGCGCACAGGATGCCGTGATTTTCAAAATGCCACCTTCACTCAATAGTTTGACGTGGAGTACATATTTTGGTGGAACGGGTTTGGAGGCAGGAAATTCTGTTACGATTAGTCCAAGTGGACATGTTTATGTTGTGGGCGGAACAAGCTCTTTTACACTTCCCGTTTCTTCAGGAAATGATTTAAGTTTTAATGGCGGAACAAGTGATGGATACTTGATTCGAATGAATCTCTCAAATGGAAATATTCTGTCGGGAACATTTATGGGAATGGATGAATATGACCAAACCTATTTTGTGGAAACCGATGTAGATAATTTTGTTTATGTGTATGGGCAATCGGAGTCATCTTGGCCGATTACACCTGGAAAATTTGGTTTAGCTAATTCAGGTCAGTTCATTCGAAAATACACCAACGACCTTATTAATATTGCTTGGACAACCATGGTCGGTGGCGGACATGGGCATGTTGAGATTTCACCCACAGCTTTTTTAGTCTCCGATTGCTATGATATTTACATTGCAGGTTGGGGTGGGACACTTAATTCAATGGAAGGTCAGGCAGCCAACTCTACAACAAGTGGATTCCCATGTACACCAGATGGATTTCAGCAAAACACGAATGGAAGTAATTTCTACATTGCTGTTTTGTCTCAGGATGCAGTCAATTTAAA
>CAZHPL010000016.1:8672-24018 GCA_964534495.1 uncultured Lishizhenia sp. | reverse complement strand
ATCATTCCTGCAAGCCCTCCATAACTCAGCGCTGCAAAAACGGTTATTAATCCTGTGAGTAACCAAAGAACAAGTAGCCAACCAACCGAACCCACATCTCTCAACATTGCTCCTGATACCAAAAAGATACCCGAACCAATCATAGAGCCTGCTACAATACTTGTGGCGTCCGTTAATCCTAAAGTTCTTTTAAAGTTGCTTTCCATACTAAAACAAAAGTCCTGCTTCAATGAAACAGGACTAAAATATAATTGAGTTTGTTAATCTTCGTGCAATTCTTGACTCAGATCTTCATCGTGATGCGAAATAGCAGCATCTAAATTATAGTGATTCAAATTACTTTTTCTGCGTCCGTACAAGAAGTAAATTACTATACCAATTGCTAACCAACTCAATGAAAGTAATTGAGCGTCGAGACTTAAGTTCCACATTAAGTAAATGTTAATTAAAATCCCAAGTACTGCTATAACTGGTAGTGCTGGAACTTTGAATGATCTTGGTAAATCCGGCTGTTTCACACGCAATACCCAAACCGCAATACAAACCATTAAAAAGGCAAATAAAGTTCCGAAACTGGTCATATCTGCCAATTTGTTAATTGGTGTAAATGCCGCTACGGTTGCGATTACTGTTCCAAGTATCATTAAATTGCGTTGTGGCGTGCCTGTTGCTTTATTCATTTGAGAAAAAACAGAAGGAAGCAATCCATCTTTAGACATTCCAAGGAAAATACGAGATTGTCCCATAATCATTACCATCAATACAGAAATCAAACCAACAGTTGCAGCAAAAGTAATAATGTAGCTTGCCCATTTTTGCCCCGCAATATCAAACGCATAAGCAACTGGAGCCTTTATCGCGTCAGGATAAGCACCTTTAGGATCGAAATCTTGGTAATTCATCATACCCGTTAAAACCAATGAAACCAAAATATATAAAACGGTACAAATAAGTAAAGAAGCAACGATAGCAAATGGAACATCCTTTTTAGGGTTTATGGCTTCACCCGCTTGTGTTGAAACGGCATCAAAACCGACATAAGCAAAAAATATAGCGGCGGCTCCTGAGATAATTCCAGAAATTCCATACGCTTCATTTACACCATTTTCACTTGCGATTTTTTTAACTTCTGGAATAAACGGCGACCAATTGGCTGCATTGATGAAAAATAATCCAGCTACGATTACAAATAACACTGCTGAAACCTTCAAAATCACAATAAAATTATTTGCTTTTGCCGCACCTTTTGTCCCTCTAACAAGAATAGCTACTACCAAAATCACAATAAGGAATGCTGGCAAATTCATTGAAAAGCCTGTACCTTCAAAACTTGCTGGATCGGATGTAAGCCAATGAGGAAGTACAATCCCAAACATTTTAAGAAGTTTATTGAAATAACCTGACCAAGAAACAGCAACTGTCATTGAACCCATTGCATATTCCAATACAAGTCCCCAACCAATTATCCACGCTAAAATCTCACCAATAGTACCGTAAGCATAAGCATAAGCTGAACCCTCGACTGGTAAAACAGACGCGAACTCTGAATAACATAAAGCAGCAAAAACACATGCAATTCCTGCTATAACAAAAGATAAAGCTAAAGCAGGTCCAGCGTGATAATAAGCACCCGTACCCGTTAATACAAAAATTCCTCCACCAATGATTGCACCTACACCGATTGCAGTTAAGCTCCATTTACCAAGAACGCGCTTTAGTTCGCTTTTCTTCATATCTGCTTCAAATGCACTCATAGGCTTTTTACGCCAAATACTTCCAGCCATATTATTTTTTTTTAATGAATGACGAATTTACAATTTTTTATCAAATGCAGGATTTATATTAAATCAAGCGTTTGTTCAATCGTTTTTGGTTTATAACCTAATTCTTCACGTGATTTTGTCAAATCAAATCCTGTTCTTGCTGGGCGTTTGGCTGGTTGATTCAGCGTAGAACTATCTGTTTTTGTCAAAGAGGCCGTTGATAAACCGAAATATTTCGCAACACGCAACACAATTTGATATATCGACATCGTTTCTGGTCCGCATAAATGGAAAATGCCTGTTTTGTGAAGTTCACAAATGCGCAAACATCCCCATGCCAAATCGTCAGCCCATGTCGGTGCGCGGAATTGATCATCAATGATATTCATCGTTTGCCCTTTGCTTAAAGCATCTTTCGCCCAACAGATAATATTGCCCCGGGACAAGTTGTTTCCAATTCCATAAACAATAATCGTTCTTGCAATGGAAAAGTTCCTGTATTCAGACGAAAGCAATAATTCTTCTGCATCTACTTTTGATTTCGCATAGACGCTCAAAGGATTCGGTTCGTCCGTTTCTTTGTAATTTCCTTTCTCACCATCGAAAATAAAATCGGTAGAAAGTAATTGAAAATGAGCTCCTATTTTTTTACAAGCCTCAAACAAATAACCGGATGCAGTAACGTTTACTAACTCACATTCCTCAGGATTCAATTCGCAAGCATCCACATTTGTCATGGCAGCCGTATGAATTACGTGTGTTGGTAAATAAGCAGAAAATACTTTTTCAATATCCTCTTCAGAACAAATATCCATGGAAACATAATGTTTTTCTGGACAATCCTGATTGCGATTTGCCCCTTTGGAAGTTGCTAAAAAATCAAGTTTACGTTTTAAGGCTTGACGAACAATTTTTTGTCCTAAGAGGCCATTGCTTCCCGTAATTAATATTCTCATCTAGTAGTATTTATATTAAAAATTTGGTTGACTTTATGAATTTGGTCGGCGTTACCTAAAACCAGCAGTGAAGATAATTCATCCAAAGCAATATTATCATCCGGATTAATAATAAAATCTCCATTTTTTGATTTCATTCCTATAACTGTTGCTCCCGTTTTTCTCTTTATTTCCAATTCACCCAAAGTTTGATAATTACCGCCCATCTGCAAATGACTAATGGGAATGGATTCGATATTGGCACCCGTTCTGCTTTCCGTTCTGATTTGATCCAAAAATTCAATAACTTCTGGCGAAGAAACAAGCGAGGCCATGTGCGTTCCACCGATTGAATCCGGCATAATGACGTGGTCTGCACCAGCAATTTTCAATTTATCGCAAGATGTTTTTTGTGAAGCACGAGAAATAATATGAATTTGCTTGTTTTTAGATTTAGCCGTTAAAACAACAAATAAATTATCTGCATCTGCTGGTAAACAAACTACAATACTTTTTGCTCTGGTTATACCTACCTTCTCCAAATCTTCGTCCTTTGTCGCATCGCCTGTTACGGCAATTAAGTTGGGATGTTCAAATAATAATCTATTTGGATTCGAATCTATGGCTACAACTTTAAAATCTGCTTTTATCAAATCTCTAACAACTTGGTTTCCCACTCTTCCTAATCCACAAACAATAATATGTTTTTGCATTTTTTCCATTTCTTGCATGGTTCTATATTTTTTTATACTCCTACCTAGCTCACCTGAAGCAATCAAACTCGTAACTAAAGTAATTAAATAAGCAAAAGTACCGAATGTGCCCAAAATCAAGAAAATTGTAAACCAGCGACCTGCTTCTGATAATTCATGTACTTCGCCATAGCCGACAGACGTAATGGTAATAACGGTCATATACAAGGAGTCGATAAAAGACCATCCTTGAATAATCATAAAACCAGCGATTCCAATCAGTAAAATCAGAACTAAAGAAAGTGCAACGAGATAGAATTTTCTAAAAATTCGCCAGTGGGTTAGAGTTCCCATATCGAAGTTTTGCGTTTTCGTTGAAATTTGAAATAGTGTTTATGGTCTAAAATCCAAGCCATTATCAAGTACAACAGTACAGGAGAACCCAATGCTACAAATGAAAAATAGATAAATCCCAAACGTACTTTCGAAATCTGAATACCCAACTTACGTGCCCACCAAGCGCAAACACCAAAGGACTGCATTTCGAAAAAGAAAACTATTTTCTGAAGCAAACGTTTCATCGATTCAAAATTTTCATCCCAATCGAACAATTGAGACATAATTTATGGCTACAAAATTGCTGATAAATTTCCAATAAGCCTTGCGATTCAAGGGCGTTTTTTGGAACAATTCCCATCTGTTTCCAAATTCGAATGACTGCATTGTTTTCAGGTTTAAGCGCTTCCAATAATTCAAAAGCACTTTGTCCCGACATCTCAGCTTGTTCTTGCTTGTGTTTAAAAGGAGCAATAGCGTTGATGACGATTTGTTGTTTCAGAAAATCATCTTGTATGCCCGCTTCTTTATACCAAACATCCAGAGCTAAAAGTGAATCTCCTTTTACAATTGCATTGAGTTTTTCTGTCTTCCAAGCATACAATAAATGGGCTAACTGAAAAATGCGTTTTTCAACCTTCGAAACTGGACGAAAACCTCTCTTTTTCCATGCAAAAATCCGTTCATTCTGTTCGTCATTTGCAAGTGATTCAACGAAAGAGATAAATTCACTTTTGTCCATTAACTTGCGTTTTTCGTTTACCATTCGCAGCAATAATACAAAAGCTTCTTTATTGTAATTCGAGCCAAATGCCTGCGCGAAGTAAAACAGGAAATCTTGCTCAGCATCTCCTTCATTAAATTGCAATGCTTTTCGATTAAGTCGTTTGAAAATGGCCCGATCCATCATGTTCTTCACGTAAGCATTGTCAATGTCCAAAATGGAAGCAGCACAAATAGGTAGATTTCCTTTGGTTAACTGCAAACGATTGTATCTACCAACATGATCCCAATCAATAAAGTCTTTTAATTCAATTGTAGGTAAAACGCGTCCGTTCTGAACAATTTCTTTGTCATGTTCCAAAACAACATGCAAAATGACATTGTCATAATTTTTATCTAAATGATGAAAATGTTTGTACCAATCAGATGATTTCAAATGTATCTCAAGTGGACCTGCCCACTGTATTTTTTCATTTACGATGAGTGCATTTTGAAAATCGGGACCATTGAAAAGTTCATTGTGTTCACCGCGTTGGAGAATAGTTATGGGTGAACCATCCGTCAATTTTAGTTTGTGAAATGGGAGTCGTCCCATCTTCCAGATGTAGTGCAGGTAGTATTCATTCATAGCATTGCTTTACTATGAATTTACAAAAAAAAAGCGCTCCGAAGAACGCCTTTTCAATTTTTTATCGTGGAAGTGGATCTGTAAACACTTTGTATTTTGGATCAGCTGGTGGAGCTGTTGCAGGATCAAATTCAACTGGAATATCAGTTCCTGGCTGCATAACCACTTTAACAGTTGTACGTCGATTAATTTGATGTAATCTTTCATACTTCGCTTTATCAGTCGCTTTAAATTGATTGATATACGCTTCTGTTAACGGTTGCTCAACTCCTTTTTCATCAATCCACTTTGCAGGCTCAGCTTCTCCTTTACCAATTGGAATAATTCTTCTTGGGTCAATTCCTTTTTGATCAACTAAATACACATATACTGCTTTTGCACGATTTTCTGACAATGCTTGGTTATGGATTTCAGTGTCACGAGCATCAGTGTGTGAATATAATTCAATTACCAAAGTAGGATTATCTTTCAAAAGATTTTCTAAGAATTTCAATGAATCTGTTGACATACAAGTCGCATCATTGATAAACGACCATTTATCCAATGGATAACGAACTTCAGGCGTTCTGATTTCGATTGGAATTAAAGGAATCTCGATGATAAAGCTTTGTGATTGCTCTAAACCTTTCGTAGAAAACTTCGCGCCGTTTTTGTCAGTAAAATAACGTGCTTTACTTGCTTTAATCGTATAATCTCTTTCTGCTACAATGTAACGCGATTTATCTTTGCGTTCCGTATATTTTTCTGTTTTACCGTTTTTATCCGTTGTAGCATCCCATTTAGGACCATCAACTTCAGTAATTTCAACTTTAGCACCTTCAATTTTCTTGTTTTTGTTTCCTAATTCGTAAACTACAACACGAAGATCAAATAAAGCTGGTGGAATTGAGTAACTCCAAATGTCTGGTGTGTATTCTTCACTAGTACTTGTTTTGCGCTCAGAAGTAAAGAAACCAGATTTACCATCAAAATCCATCATGTGGTAATCGTTGCTTGTGGAATTGAATGGGTACCCCATGTTTTTCACATTTGCCCATTTGTTTTCAGTTCCTTGTTTTTCAGCAACGAAGATGTCTAAACCACCAATTCCTGGCCATCCATCACTAGCAAAGAACAATTGTCCTTTTGGACCAATCGTTGGGAACAATTCGTTTCCAGCAGTATTGAAATCAGCACCCATGTTTTTTGGGATGCTATCCCATTCTTTAGTTTTCTTGTCGTAAGTTACATACCATAAATCACGTCCTCCGAAGCTTTTTTGACCTTTTGAATTTTCAACCATGTCTGAAGCAAAAATCAACATCGTACCATCTTCTGTTAAGCATGGGTGACCAACAGACATTGTATCACTTGCTTTCAATTTCATTTTTGTCAAATTGTCAAAATCCTCACCATTAATCTCAACTCTCCAAATATCACAACCCAATTCTGCTTTTTCTTTATTAGGACAACGTGTAAAGAACATTGTTTTCTTTTTTGAATCAAAACAAGCGGTTCCTTCGTTCATTTCTGTGTTGATAAGACCTTTAGTATCGATTGATTTCACATTCAAAGGATTTCCTTTTTCATCGTATTCAGCTACATATAAGTCCATGTATTTTTGACCTGTAATAGGATCTCTTTTTGAACCTGTAGATTCTTCTCTACTTGAACCAAAATAAATTTGACGTCCTTTTTTGTCTCCAAATGAAGGCGCCATGTCAAACTCTTTCGTATTTATTTTAGTTTCACATTTAACGATAAATCTTGATGGGTTGGAATCATAATCTTTAAACTGATCACAAGCCTTAATCAAATTTTCCACTTCTTGCTGTCTTGATTTTGGCGCAACTTTGCTATAGTCTTTATAACTTTTAGATGCAGCGTCAAACTGACCTAGCATACGCAACATTTGTCCTTTGTAGTAGTATACTTCTGGGTTGACTTCAAAGTATTTCAACTCCATACAAACACCCAACCAATCGTTTGCTTTGTCATAGCGTTCCATGTTTCGGTAACATTCAGCAACGCGAAAAGCCATATCGCCCTTTTCCTTCAGTGTTCCTTTCACACCGAGTTTCTTGAATGCATCTTCACATTTTTTTACGGCATCAAAATAGTTTCCAGATTCAAAAGCAGTTTTGGCATCTCTAACATATTTCGGGTCTTGCTTTTTTTGTGCAACACCGCTTGAAATAACCAATAAAGTAAAAGAAAATAGTAAAAAAAGTTGTTTCATGATGGTTTATTTTACCTGACGTTTTGCGTCGAGAGCAACAAAAATAATAAAATTTTATTTTGTTTGAGAATAATTCCGCCATCTATCCAGCAAGTCATTGAATCCTTGTGGTATTACACTGTCAAATTGCAATGATTTTCGGGTCACAGGTTGCGTAAAACCTAGTGTTTTCGCATGAAGCGCTTGTCCAGGAATTAACTCAAAACAATTTTCTACAAATTTTTTATAAGCAGCAGTATTTGGGCCTTTCAGAATTTTATTTCCACCATATTCTGGGTCATTAAAAAGTGGATTTCCCAGATATTGAAAATGCACTCTAATCTGATGCGTTCGACCTGTTTCCAACTTACATTCAACCAAAGTTACAGGTCCAAAACGTTCCAAAACACGATAATGTGTCACAGCATGTTTCCCGTGGTCACCGTCCGGAAAAACGGCCATTACTTTTCGATTTTTTAAGGAGCGTGCCAAATTACCCGTAATGGTTCCTGCATCAGGTAAATCTCCCCAAACCAAAGCGTGGTATAACCTTTGAGTTGTTCGATCATAGAATTGTTTGGCCAAATCCGTTAAGGCTAATTCAGTTTTTGCGATGACTAACAAACCGCTCGTGTGTTTATCAATTCGATGCACCAAACCAGGTCGTCCGAAATAATCTTTTGGGGGTTTTGGCAAATTATCGATGTGAAAAACAAGTGCATTTACTAGGGTGTCCTTGTAATTTCCATAACCTGGATGAACCACCATATTTGCTGGTTTGTACACTACTAATAAATCATCGTCCTCGTAAACTACATCAATCGGAATGTCTTGTGGAATAAGTTTTAACTCACGAACGGGATATGGGAGAACGATGGTTACCTCATCTCCTGGTTTAACTTTATAATTTTGCTTAACGCTTTTTCCATTGACGTGAATGTTCCCATTTTTTGCAGCAACTTGAATTTTATTGCGCGAGGTATTGGACATTCGATCCATCAAATACTTATCAATGCGAATAACTTCTTGTCCAGGATCAGCCTTAAATCGATGATGTTCAAATAATTCTTCCTCTTCTTCTGCTGAAAAGTCTTCTGAAAAATCTTCTTCCATTAGAATTTGATAACCTTATAAATACGGTTAGAAATTTTTGGTACACGAACAAAATACATTCCCGTTGGAAGTTCTTGAAGTCCAATTGTTTCATTGGTTTGAACACGAACTGTCTTTCCTGAAAAATCGAGTATTTCGACGATGTCATTGGTTTGTTTTCCTTCGTAATCCAAGGTTAATTCACCACTTGTTGGATTTGGATACACGTTAACCGTTGTTATTTCTGATGTGTTCGGAACGGCCAATACAGCATCCAAAGCAGTTGAGAAAATCGGACGAACCATTGCTGAACCTGGAAAAGGTGAAGTCAACCACGTATTTCCTCCGTCAACACTAAATTTAATTTTGGAAGAATTGTCAATGTTTCTGTCCAAACCTAAGTTCATGCGATTTGCATCCAATTGTCTCCAACCTATATAAAAATTGGTTTCAACAGGAACTTTCATTGTGTCTGCAAAATAATAATTGAAAAATACATTGTGCGCATTTCCGTATTGTGGTGAACGCGGGAAAAACGCATCATCTTCATAAATTACATCACCGGGTTTTCCATCGATTTCATTCCAAACGGTCAACAAGAAAAGTTTACTAGAAACATCGTTTACAGATGGGACAAAACACATAGAAACACCAATAATGGAGTCTGCTTCGTAAGCGTTGTATTTTATGGCTAAGCGACTTTGTGTTCCTGTTGGGCCAAAAGCGGCTTCTGCAGAACCATCATCGTAACTGTAATAATTATAAAACTCTTGAAGAAAGGTTGTTGAGTCGTTTTGGGCAAGATTTGGAAACTGAGCTGAGGCATTCGCTTTCACTTCAAATACTTGTTGATTTCCTGACAAAGTTTTATTGTATTGTACGCCTGAAGTTTGCAAATTATGATAACTCGAATGCAAAGTTTCAGGAGCAAAATTGATTTGATTTTGAGCTAAAGTGAATCCTTGTAATGTATAATTTCCTTGTTGAATATTGTTTTGATAAAAGTTTAATTGACCATTCTGATAATTTTCTGGATTTGGGCTGCCATTATACACTTGAACAAGCAACGAATCCGTCATTTTGTTTCCTGTTGAATTTTTGTAGTGGTCCCAAGGCACAGAAGTGTAGGTCTTTAACAAGGAATTCAAAGGATAGACAAACGCAAAGTCTTTGAACAAGGTGTCATCGTACGTTGATAAAGGTCGAAGGTGAACATAATCGATGTGGAAATTATCCAATGCGCCTGATAAACCTCCGTAATTTTTAAATCGGAATTGAAATCCTTTTTTGAAAAATTTAGTATCTCTAACACCAATATGCGCCACTTTGAACGGGCAAACCGTGTCTCCGTTTGTGCTCCATACGTGAAACCATTCGTCTAAATCTTTTGCATAAAACTCTAGGACCAAAGAATCGGTGGATTCAGGAATATCACCTAGACCTTCCGGTTGATATAAAAAACTCAGGTAAAGTGAATCAGATGGAGAATACATACTCAAATCCAATGGTTTAGCTGTAAGATAATCAGCAACACCTGTCATTGCTGAACCAAAATGATAGGGATAACCGTTTTGGTTTAATCCATCAAAAGTAACAACACCTAATGTTCTTGGATTCAAAGCATAGCGGTAATTGTGATACGCATAACTATCAACCCATAATTTAGACGGATCTGTAATCGGTGCAAAAAATTGACGCGCCATTTCTTGATAATACGTTGGATTGGTCAACCAAACTGTATCCGGTGTGTCAGGTATTCCGAGTGTATCGTAAATGTAATAAGGCGGATATAAATTTAATACATCATACATGACGGGATAGGCACTTAAGTCGCCTACTTTTACTGCAATTGCCGAAAACACTGTGTCGCTATATGTGTCCGTTGCTGCGTTAAAATAACGGTGAAATGTTTCTTGTTCCGTAAAACCTGTTCCTGCTGGAAAAGGAACGTCGGTATTACCATCTTTTAAGCGGTAAAAATCCTGAAAAGTGATTCCGGGCAAGTTGTAATTTCCACTTGGATACGTTTGGAATTTATTCGTGGAAAAATCATCTAAAAACGGAATGGAAATCGTGTCTGGTTGATAAATGATGGTACTATCAATGGTTGTAGCCCCCGATTTTTCAATCGCTTTCGTTGATTTAGATTGTAAGTGAACATTTCCAGTCAAAGGAGCCATTTCCATTTTTTGAGCAAAAACAGAAAGGCTTCCAAATGATATGATTAAAGCAAAAAGACGCATGAATGGTTAATTAGGGTTCCAGACCGGTTCCGGATTTACTTAATGAGATGGTAAAATGAGTTGATTTTGGCGTTGTTGAGCCTTCCAAAAATTCAGGAGACTGACTGAACACACGCGCCGCCAAGGAATCAGCATTTGTTAAACAATCAGGACAAACAAAACTATATGATCCAAAACCAGTTGTATCCATCACCAACTGAGCTTCCGTCATGGATAATCCCATCAGATTTGGAATTGGAAGTGGTTCACCTAAGTCATTTTGTCCAACAATTAACGTGATCAGTGCTCCTCTTGGTACTCTCTCGCCTTCACGAACTCTTCTGCCTTTGTATAGCTGTTCCAAAACTGAACCATTTTCTTCGCTTGTTGCACGATACGAGATAGAATAACGTAAAGAACGTTGCTCCAAAATACTTTCAGCTAATTGAATTTGCTTGTGTAATAAACTTGGCATTTCAACCAATTCTGATTTTTTAGACAAACGTAAACCAACAACTCGACCTGATTTCACATAAACGAGTGATGAAGAAGTTGGTTCGACTAATTGTTCAACAACTGTTCCTTCGGGTAATTTGGGATCATAAACGCTATCCAAAATTTCATATTCCAAATCCAATTCCTCCAATTTTTGCTTTGCAGCTTCAGCAGACAGACCTTTCAAACTCGGAACAGCAATTTTCTCCCCGTGATTCGTTGCAAAATCTAGGTAAAATATGGTCGTGATGATTACCGTTAAGTAGAAAATAATCACCAGCCCGAAATGTTTCAGGAAATGTTTGGTGAGGATAAAGCTCTTGAGTTTGTTGAACATGTCTTTCATTTATTCAAAACAAAGATAAAGGATTTGAGAATTAGAAATTAGGTGAGAGTGAATGCGAACTAAAGAATTCCTCAATAAAGCTAACAGCTTCGTCTGCAGTATCCACAATTTTGAACAAGCTCAAATCAGCAGGTGAAATGTTGTGTTCTTCATTCAACATCACTTCTTCTACCCACATGAATAAACCTGTCCAATAGGATTTTCCTACCAAAACAACCGGTCTTTTCGCGATTTTTTTTGTTTGAATTAACGTTAATGCTTCAAAAAATTCATCTAGGGTTCCAAATCCACCTGGCAGGACAACAAACGCTTGTGAGTATTTAACGAAAATCACTTTTCGTACAAAGAAATAGTCAAACTCTAAATTGTGCTCAGGATCGATGTAGGGATTGTGATTTTGCTCAAATGGCAAATCGATGTTTAAACCCACAGATGCACCCTTTCCTAGTTGTGCGCCTTTATTGGCAGCTTCCATAATTCCTGGACCACCACCAGAGATAACGCCATAACCTAGTTTAGCAAGTTTTTCACCTGTTTCAACTGCAATTTGAAAGTATTTATTGTCCTCTTTTGTTCGGGCAGAACCAAATATTGCCACACAAGGACCAATTTTTGCCATGCGATCATACGCTTCCACAAACTCAGACATAATTTTAAAAATCGACCAACTGTCGTTACTTTTTATGTCGTTCCAATCTTTTTTAGTATGCTCCATAATATTTTTACAATCTCCAAAGATAGAATTTGAAAATGAGAAACGCTACAATTCAAAATTTATTTGGCGAGGATGAGATTTATACACAATTATTTTAAGGCTTTTCCTAATTTCGAAAGGTGAAAAAACAGCTTTTATTTGTACTCGTTTTAGTCGTTTCATTTCAACTGAATGCACAAACTTCCTTTTGGAACACTAGTGATTCGTTGAATAAAAAACGTTGGATTACCGGTACGGCTGTATTGGGAAGTGGATATGCAGGTAGTTTAATTGGCTTGCAAACTGTATGGTACAAAAATCCTTGGACGAATTTTCATTTTTTTAATGATGGTGGCGAATGGCTGCAAATGGACAAAGCAGGTCACACATTTACGAGTTACCAAATTGCCAAAAACATTAGTTCGTTTTACCAATGGTCTGGAGTTCAGCAAAACAAAGCACAATGGATTGGGGTTGGTGCAGGTTTGAGTTATTTGACTTTTCTTGAAGTATTTGATGGGTTTTCGCCCGATTGGGGTTTCTCACCTTATGACATGCTTGCCAATACCAGTGGTGTTTTTCTCTATTTTGGTCAAGAACGACTTTTCAAACAACAAATTTTAGTGCCCAAATTTTCTTTTCATACAACACAATATGCTGCTCTACGTCCTGAAGTTTTAGGCTCAAATTTCGCGCAACAACTTTTGAAAGATTACAACGGTCAGACGTATTGGTTGAGTTTTTCTCCAGGGAATTTTGGTGACAATGCCTTTCCAAAATGGCTGTGTTTTAGCTTGGGTTATAGTGCGGACCAGAAAATTGTTGGAGGCGATGATAACTATTTAAACTATCATGCACAACGCGAATTCCTGTTTTCAATGGATGTGGATTTCTCAAAAATTCCAGTTAAAAAACCTTTCTGGAAATTGGTTTTTAAACAATTGAATTATATAAAAGTGCCGTTTCCTGCCTTCATGATACAGGGTAAAAACCCAACTTTTAAACCCTTTTATTTTTAAAGATTTAAGCTGCTTTTTTCAGCCATTTCACTTCAAAAAGTTTAGGCCACATCTTACCTGTGATGTACCACTTGTTCGTTTTCTTGTTGAAAGCAATTCCATTCAGTACCTCACCATTTCCTTGCCCTTCGCGTACTATATTAGTCGCATCAATAATCGCAATTACGCGACCTGTATTTGCTTCAAAAACAGCGATATTGTTAGACGTCCAAATATTTGCATAAATCAAACCATCCACATATTCCAATTCGTTCAAACGTGTCACAGGCCCTTGGTCGGTGTAGACTTCAATTGTTTTCTCAATATTAAATGTTTCAGGATTTCTGAAATAAATACGCTCCGAACCATCCGACATAATCAAACTTTTACCGTCGTTGCAAAGTCCCCAGCCTTCTCCGGTGTAACTAAACTCATCGATTGAAACTAAGTCGCTTTTGTTGTAAACCAAACATTTTTGATTCTTCCACGTCAACTGATACAATTTGTCACCAAAAACCGTGATTCCCTCTCCAAAATGGGAAGCATCTAAGCCCATTTTTTTTAGAATAGATCCAGATTTCAAATCTACTTCTGCCACAATCGTTGCCCCTGCCTGATTGGGATCGCCTGTACCTTCAAATAATTTTCCTTCATCAAACTCCAATCCTTGCGTGAAGCTTGTTTCATCATGCGGATAGGATTGAGCAATTTCCACATTCCATTTTTCTGGTGTAATGTCTGAAAGAATGCGCACTAGACGTTGATCTAGAATTGTTTGTCCGGACTTCGTTTTTCCTGTGATTTCAAGTGCATAAGCTCCGGGTTGATAATCCTTTGTTTGAATGGTAAACGTTACTTTCCCTGTTGGATTGGTCCACGACTGAATTTTTTTCTGACCAAAACTCAATTCTAAGGAAGCAACTTCACCTGTAATTTCAATCGGAATGGGTAAATCACCACCGAATTTAACTGCTAAATTTTCAGTAAAACCAAATTTGCAAGGTGATTCTGTAATTTCATCCACTCCGTTTCCTTTGAAATAAGGAACAATAAACGCTGCGATTAAGCCCACAACCAATAAGATGACAATGTATTTTTTCATGCGTTACGCTAATTTTTTAAGTACTTCATTTCCGTCGATCATTCCGTGGGAATCGTGCAAAATTACTTCTCCATTTCTCACGACAATTATTTGTGGGGATTGATGCATCACTTTCAATTTTTCTGCCAAATAGTTTGAAACAACTCTATGACTCAACAAATCTAAAAAATGACAAGCTAACAAATCGCTATTTTGGCAATTGGACTGTTCAAACCTTCTCAAAGCCATGGAAGAAATGTTACAACGTGTGCTGTGTTTGAAAAACAATTGTGGTTGCTCGAAGCTCTTATCTAAGATTTCGTCCACTTGTTCATTCGAAGTGAGTTGATGCCAAGCCATTTTAATATCCTGGTGTAAATTGTTTTAAGAAACGGATGTCGTTTTCAGAATACAATCGCAGATCCGTTACTCGATATTTTAACTGAGCGATGCGTTCCACTCCCATTCCGAAAGCGAAACCTGAAAATTCTTTTGAGTCAATTCCACAAGCTTCTAATACGTTTGGATCCACCATTCCGCAACCTAAAATTTCTAGCCAACCTGTGTATTTACATACATTACAGCCTTTTCCAGCACACAAAGTACAGGACACATCCACCTCAGCACTTGGCTCCGTGAAAGGAAAATACGATGGTCGCAAACGAATTTCTGTCTTTTCTCCAAACATTTCACGGGCAAAGAACAAAAGCGTTTGCTTCAAGTCTGCAAAAGAAACTTCCTTGTCAATATACAAACCTTCCACTTGATGAAAGAAGCAGTGAGCACGAGCAGAAATAGCTTCGTTACGATAAACTCTTCCTGGGGAAACAGTGCGAATAGGTGGTTTTGAATTTTCCATCACACGCACTTGAACCGAACTTGTATGTGTACGCAAGGCCATTTCGTTGTCTCCTTTTTCAATGAAAAAAGTATCTTGCATATCTCGAGCAGGATGTTCAGGCGGAAAGTTCAATGCTGAGAAATTATGCCAATCATCCTCGATTTCAGGACCTTCTGAAACCGTAAAACCAATTCTTCTGAATATTTCTATGATTTCGCGACGCACCAATGAAAGTGGATGATGCCCACCTGTTGCACTAAATTCACCGGGGCGACTCATGTCCAAATAAGCTTGTTTCTGTGT
>CAZHPL010000016.1:0-8662 GCA_964534495.1 uncultured Lishizhenia sp. | reverse complement strand
CTTTCAGCTAGTGATGATTTTGCTGCTTCAAATCGTTCTTCTGCGAAAGCACGTAGTTCATTGATAAGCTGTCCAACTTCACGTTTTTGTTCATTCGGAACAGATTTCAATTCACCATATAAATCTTTAATCAAACCTTTCGCACCCAAAAATTTAATACGAAAAGCTTCCAAAGCAGCCGCGTTTTCTAATTTTTCAGTACTTATTTCCAGTTTGAGTGCATCAATTCTATCTTTCATAATGCGAAATTGTAACTTTTTTTGCTTATAACTTGTTTAAGAAGAAACGAAAAAGCAAAAGCGTTGAAAAAAAATCAGTTTTTATCATTCAGAAAATTGTCTTTTGGCCGATATATTTTGTTTCTCGTTGTAATTTTATTGACTTCTTGTTACAAGCAAAAAGATACTGGTTTAGCGGTTTATGTAAAAGATATTAATGGCTATACTGTGGAAGGCGCTACAGTTCATTTATACGGTGAACCCACTTCTACAGCTGGAAATTTATTATTAATTGATCTAACAAAAACCACCGATAAAAACGGAACAGCCTATTTTGACTTGAACAGTTATTACAAATCAGGGCAGACAGGTGTTGCTGTTTTGAAAATTGATGCTGCCTACATGAATAAAGTTGGATCATCAACCATAACAATTGAACAAGAAACCATAAATTCAAAAGATGTGGTTATTCAGTAGAAATAGATAATTGGTAAAAAGAAAAAATATTGTAAATTTGGTCACTTCGTAAACTATGAAAAAGCTAATTTTTGCTTCTCCTTTGCATGACAGGCTTGTTTTTCGCAAGCGGTTGTGAATCAAAAGACCCTGCTTTGTTAAAAGTGTTTGTACGATCTTCCTCTAATCAATTAATGAGTGGAGCGAAAGTTGTAATCATTGGCGATCAGCAATCTAATCCACCAACATTGGATTTTGTAGACACTTCTTACACCAATAGTTCAGGATTTACAACTGTTGATATGGATCAATATTTTAATGTCTCTGGAGATAATAACAAAACAGGATATTTTGATATTATCGTTAAGTATAATAACAAAGTTGGAACGGGTTATTCTCGTTGCCGCATTCACACTACATCAGTAGAAACCATTTATTTACCGAATTAATCAACTAATGAAAAAAGTACTTTTTCTTTTCGTAGCAGCACTTTTAGCCACAACTTTCACTTCTTGTCGTAAGAAAAAAGACACTATTGCCAATATTTACGTTCGTGATGAAACGAATGCAAGTGTTGAGGGTGCAATGGTTATTTTATATGGAACAAACACTTCTGGAACACCACAAGTTGTTGCTGTTTTTGATACTGCATATACTAACTCTTCAGGTGTTGCTTCATTTAACTACAATGATTTATATCAATTAGGTCAAGCTGGTGTTGCTGTATTGGACATCAAAGCTCAAAAATTGAATAAAATCGGAACTGGTATTATCAAAATTGAAGCTGAAAAAGTTAACGAAGAGACTGTTTTCATTCAGCCTTAACCCTTAAATTCATACCTATGCGCCTACTAACTGCTTTTATCCTTGTTTCTGCTATTTTAGGTGGAACAGCTTGTTCGAAAAAAAAGAAAGATACTATTGCACACATTTATGTGTTGGATGAAGGGAGTAACGCGGTAGAAGGTGCAACAGTTGTTTTATACGGTCAAGCTACAGGTATTCCAATTGGATCTGATACACCTGGGTTGGTTAATTTAAATGACACCGCCGTCACAAATGAGTCTGGATTAGCTGTTTTTAATTTAAGCGATCGCTACCAACTTGGTCAAGCAGGTGTGGCAATATTAAACATTAAGGCTATCAAATTTAATAAGTCAGGAAACGGAACTATTAAGATAATTCCAGAAGAAACTAGTGACCAAACGATAACTATTCAGCCTTAAGCTCTGATTAATTTTATTTGTTTCTCTGAACCATACAAATCTTCTAATGTGTGGTTAGCGTTCACGTCTTGACCTAATTCCAATTCATATTCAGTGTATTCACCAAAGTTTGTACTTTGCATTCTGTCGTACAAATCTAAATCTGGATTATTGCGTTGCAAATGATTAATCAATTTATTCAAGTCATGCATTTCGATGAAAATCGTTGTCCAATACGATAAATTGTTTTTAATTACATTTGCCATTACACAAACCTTGCTTTCAAAATCATTGAATCGCAAACCTTTAATTTCCAATTGTGTTCTCATGTCTCAAAATTTATACGACAAAGTTCCGCACGCAGAACGTAAAGTATTTACGATCTTCTAAAAGAACATAAAAAATCCTTATTTATCCAACGAATAATTATTTTTGCAGCATGGCAGAAAAATCAAACATGTCCTTTTTGGAACATCTGGAAGAATTAAGATGGCGTTTGGTACGTGCTGCAATCGTAGTCATCCTTTTTGCTTCCATTATTTGGTGGTTCCAAGCTGAAATCATGCAGAACGTTTTTCTTTCCATGAAAAGCAAGGATTTCATAACGTTTAAACTGCTTTGTCAATATTTCGGTGTATGTATTGAAGAAATTCCAGTGCGTATGCAATCTACGACCGTAGCGGGGCAGTTCACGTATGCGATTTCCATGAGTTTGCTCGGTGGAGTCGTGTTGGGTTTTCCCTTTATTTTTTATCAGCTCTGGTCGTTTGTTAAACCTGGATTAAAATTCAAAGAGAAAAAAATGGCAAGAGGAATTGTATTCTATGTGAGCATTCTTTTCTTTTCAGGTATATTATTTGGCTATTTTGTTGTTGCTCCCTTGAGTATTCAATTCTTTGGCTCATTTCAAATTACTGGCGAAATCGAAAATATCTTTACAATCAATTCCTACATGAGTACCATCCTCTCAACGGTTTTCTATACAGGATTGTTTTTTCTTTTCCCTATTGTCACTTATTTCCTTACACGAATTGGTCTATTTGACGCAGCCTTTTTGCGTAAATACCGAAAACATGCGATTGTAGTTATCTTAATTATTGCGGCAGTTGTAACACCTCCAGACATTCTTTCACAAGTAATCGTCTCTATTCCTATCCTTTTATTGTACGAAATCAGTATCTTAGTTGCTGCACGCTCCGAAAAGAACCGTGAAAAACAACAATAAGTCTGAATGAATCGTTTTCTGTTTTCCTTAATTCTTGCTTTTTGGAGCAGCTTGGCATTTGGTCAACAAACAATTGTAACAGGTAAAATTACCGATGCATCAACCGGTGAACCTTTATCCTATGCACGCGTTCGATTTTACGATTCAAAAATTGGAACGTTTACCGATTCACTTGGAAATTATCGCTTAGAAACCTACTACGCGACAGATAGCATTCAAATCAGTTTTCCAGGTTACAAAGTCACTTCACGAAAAGTGATGAAAGACAAAGTGCAAGTCATTGATGTAAAAATGCAAACGCAAATTGGTGAAATTATGGAAGTGACGGTCAAAGCTCCCGACGAACTCCCTTCTACCCGATTACACAAAAAAGTCGTTGCCAATAAAAAAATCAACAATAAAGAAAAACTCGATGCTTTTGAGTATGAATCCTACAATAAAATTCAGTTTGATTTGAACAATTTCGGCGATAAATTCTCCAAAAATGGTCTAGTTAAAAAAATGGATGTCGTCATGAATTACCTTGACACAGCCGATAATGGAAAAGGTTATTTACCTATTATTCTAACAGAAACCGTTTCAGATTTCTACTTCAAAAACAATCCCAAACTCAAAAAAGAAGTGGTAAAAGCAACACGCATTACGGGTGTTGAAAATGTGCAAGTAAATCAGTTTCTGGGAGACATGTACTTGGATATTAACATCTACGAAAACGTAAACGATATTTTCTACAAATCGTTTATTAGTCCTTTGGCTCCTTATGCACGCAATTATTATCGTTTTTATTTAGACGATTCAACGTTCATTGGTAAAAACTGGTGTTATAAATTGCGATTCGTTCCCAAACGAAGTGGGGATTTAACCTATACAGGGGAAATGTGGATTCACGACACAACGTATGCCGTAAAAAAATTCAGTGCAAGCATTTCTCCTGGAGCCAATCTTAATTACATTCAAGATTTTTATTTCGAACAAGAATTTGAGCAAGTAGAAAATGAAGTTTGGATGATGACCTCCGAAAAATTAATTGCCGACATTAAATTGACAGAAAACAGCAAACTTTACGGCTTTTTTGCACGAAAAAACAGCACCCGTAAAAACTTCAAAATCAACGAAAAACGCGATCCAGAATTTTATCGTGGTGAAAACACAGTAGAATTTTTACCCGATGCAAAAACAAAATCAGAAGCAGAATGGGAACAATTAAGGCATAGTAAATTGAATGTTCAAGAAGCAGCAATCGAACAAATGATTGATTCGTTGAATAACACACGATTCTTCAAATTAATGAAAGGTTTGGCCTATATGGCGACTACTGGGTATTACCAAATTGGAAAAATTGAAGTGGGACAAATCACATCGTTGGTAGCCGTAAATCCAGTTGAAAAATTCAGAACTTCCCTTGCATTAAGAACTTCAAATGCTTTCTCAAAACGTGTAGAATTTGGGGGCAGATTGGCCTATGGTTTTGGTGACCAACGGTTAAAATATGGGGTGTCATTTCGTTACAACATTACACCCAAGAAACGAGGAATGCTCTCAGCGTTTTATTCATATGATATCGAACAGATTGGACAATCGAGCAGTGCATTGTCTATGGGGAATTCATTTACAACCTTGCTTTCTACTGCTGCCTACGACAAATTAACCTTTGTAGATAAAATAGGTTTAAACCTGGAAAAAGACATAAAAAAAGATTTCATCTTGTACACAGGTGCGGAATGGAAAAGCCTTACACCTCTTGGCTTAGCTAATTATAAGCGAGTAGATGGAAATGACACACTTACGATTTCAAATATTAAAACCACTGAATTTACAGCACGTATTCGCTGGGCTAAAAACGAAGAATTTATAGCTGGGAATTTTGATAGAACACCCGTTGCTTGTACAAATCCCATTTTATCATTTCAAGCAGTGATTGGCGTTAAAGGTATTTTGGGAAGTCAATATAATTATCAAAAACTAGAATTAGAAGTGGAGCACTACCGTAACCTTGGAGTATTTGGACGGGTTTATTATGGTGGGTCGGCAGGTTATATTTTTGGAAATGTTGCTTATCCTTTCTTGAAAGCGGCGCCTGGAAATCAATCGTACTACATGATGTACAGCGCTTTCAACAAATTAAATTTTCTTGAATTTATTTCTGACAAATACGTTAGTGGCTTTATTGAAAACCAATGGGGAGGTTTGTTTTTTGATCGCATTCCATTGATAAAAAAATTAAAGCTACGTCTTGTAACTACGGCAAAATTTACTTTGGGCGCTATTAGTGATCGGCATCAGCAAGAAATGCTAATTCCCTCCTTTGTGAAACGTTTTGGCGGCATTCCTTACGCTGAGTCTAGCATTGGAATCGAAAACATTTTAAAAGTAGGTAGAATTGACCTCGTGTGGAGAATGACGCACCTTGACCCAGGAATGAGTCCGCTTGGAATTCGAATGAAATTCACGTTTAATTTTTAATTTCGCCAAATGAAACTCTTCACTCAGGAAATCAAGAAAACCTATCGCGGCAGAAACGTGGTAAATGGTGTGTCCGTCGAAGTGAATCAAGGTGAAATTGTTGGATTGCTTGGGCCAAATGGAGCGGGTAAAACCACGACTTTTTATATGATTGTTGGCCTTGTTCGTCCCGATATTGGTCACGTCTATTTGGATGAAGTTGAAATCACGAAACTGCCCATGTACAAGCGTGCTCAAATGGGAATCGGGTATTTGCCACAAGAGGTTTCTGTTTTTCGAAAATTGAGCGTTGAAGATAACATCATGGCCATTTTGGAAATGACCGATTTATCTAAAAGTGAACGTGAAGCTAAATTGGAAAAACTGCTTCATGAATTTAATCTAACACACGTTCGAAAAAATCTTGGAAATCGACTTTCAGGAGGAGAAAAACGTCGTACTGAAATAGCACGTGCCTTAGCAACCGATCCTAAATTTGTGCTGCTTGACGAACCCTTTGCAGGCGTAGACCCAATCGCAGTGGAAGATATTCAAAGTATCGTTTCAGAATTAAAAAAACGAAATATTGGCATTCTCATTACCGACCACAACGTGCAAGAAACTTTATCCATTACTGACAGGGCTTATTTACTTTTCGAAGGAAGCATCTTAAAATCAGGCACTGCTGAAGAACTTGCTGCAGATGAACAAGTACGAAAAGTGTATTTGGGGCAGAATTTTGTGTTGCGTAGGAGTTAATGAAAATTTCTTTCACTATTTCATAATAGCCTTAAACCTATTTTATTTCCTGTTAATTGAGTGAAAAATTAAGTGGGATAAGAATATGAGACCTAACGGCCTGACCTTTGTATGTCGCTGGAGTCCATTTAGGGAATTTTCTAACTACTCTAATCGCTTCGTCATCCAGATAAATTGAAACACCCTTTTTTATCGTCACATGCGTAATTTGTCCATCAGCTTGAACAATGAATGCAATCATAACACGACCTGTTTCACCCTTTTCAAGTGATTCCTCAGGGTATCTAAGATTTTCACTAATAAATTTCATTAACGCATTATAACCTCCAACTGGTTCAGACATTACAAAATTCACGGTGTCTTTCTCGTATTCTGCAACTTCAAAACTCCCATCGTATTTATCATCCATCTGTTTATCGGCAATTTTCTCTTGAAAGTAAGTCTGGCTTAAATAAATCACTATCTTATCATTACTCCTTTTGGAATTATTATAATAGATGGTATTATTTCTGTAATTTTCATTTTGACTTATTACCTCAATTGTAAATTCCTTTTCAGTCAAATCAGACATTGTAAATTCACCCTTTTTATTGGTTGTTCCCACTTCAGTTTTAACATTATTGATTAATGTAAAGATTTTAGCATTTTCTATTGGTGAATTTGAACCTCGACCAATTACTTCAATTTTTAATTCGTAGGTTTTTGCTCCCAAAAGCTGTAAGCTTGAAAACAAGAATAAAAAACAAAAAAATGCTGCTTTCATAATTCAATTTGATTTTGGTTAAAAGGACTAAGTTAAACACTTGTCATTACAAATCGCAACACACATGAAATGTTTACACGTTTGCTAACTAAGCGAAAAAAGGAATTAAGACGAAGTTTGGTTTACCGAACTAGCTCTTTTTTTGAAAGTCTTTTCAATTTACAAACATCAAAATATATTTTTCGTTTATCTTTTATTTCAAAATAAAGCTTGCATTTAGATGTGTCAATATATCTGAAATCAGTTGTTAAAAGCATTTTATACGAACCGTTTCTTCTTTTTTTATACAATCGATACGCATCATATCTTCTAGGAAAATGACCATATTGACCATATTTGATTAAGTACTTATCAATTTCAAATTGCTTATACGTGTAAATGGATGTTTCTCTGTGTAAAAAATCGTAGCAACTGAAAAGGCTAAATGACAATCCTAAAATTAAGTATTTAATGAATGGTAAAGTTATCGATTGAAGATGTTTCATCGCAACAAATTAACAAATCCTTCTACGAGTTTCCATTCGTAGGGCGAATCGCAACCTATGTATTTAAATGTGTACGTGTACGTTCCATCCTGACATTTTTTCCCTAGATAAGTTCCATCCCAACCTTGATTGATATGGTCTGAAAAGAATATGCGTTCACCCCACTTGTCATAAATAGAAAATTCACTTGATTTTATCTCAAAACTGCTGACAACTTTGAAAACATCGTTTACTCCATCACCATCGGGAACAAAAGTGTTTGGAATATAAAACGCAAAGGGTTCAACAAACACTTCACGAATCGTGCTGTCCCGACAACCAAACTGATTTTCAACTACCTGCATCGGGTAATCAGAGCCGTCGTGTACGTAATTATGCGTAAAATTAGCATCGTTGGTGACAAAATTTCGATGGTCGAAAAAGTAGAAATAGGAAACTGCATCAACGGATTGATCAATGAATTGTACTTCTGAGTTGCAAATATCAACCTTTTCCGGGTTAACCATAAATCCAGCTTTTGGCTTTGGATAAACATGAATGAAATCCTGCTTCATGGTGAATAAGGTATCCGCACAACCTGTCGTTGTTATCATCATCAAACTAATACTGTAATCTCCTGCTTGATCGTAATAATGACTTGGATTAACAGCATTAGAAGTGCCACCATCGCCAAAAACCCACAGATATTGAGCAGGAACATCCGAAGCACTTAGGTTAACAAACTTCACTTCTGATGGAGCACAATGTAATTTATTGACGAAAGTAAAGTCAATCTCAGGTTCACCAAAAACAAAAATGGTAGAAGCAACCGTATCAGAGCAAACGTCATAATTCCCAATTAAGTACACTGGAAAAACACCCGGCTCATCGTAATGCACGCCTGAAACATCAATCGCTGTAGAAGTTGCAGGTGATGCATGAGAACCAAAATCCCAATGATAAATCGTACTTGATGGTCCCGAAACCGTAGCATCGAAGTTAAACGAAGCATTGGTGATACACAAAGAGTCATTGTGCGTGAACGACATCAGCAAAGGTTGATAAATCGTGACATTCGTTGAAGAAGTGTCGCTGCAACCCGAAGTAGAAGAAGCGATAAGATTGACAGT
>CAZHPL010000015.1:2604-24369 GCA_964534495.1 uncultured Lishizhenia sp. | reverse complement strand
CTTCAGCAGAACGGTTAATCGCCATTCTCCATTTTTGACGGAACAACAACAATACAGCCGAGATTAGTGTTCCGGCGTGACCGATACCTACCCACCATACGAAGTTGGTAATATCCCATGCCCAACCGATTGTTTTATTTAATCCCCAAACACCAATACCAGTTCCGAGTAGATATAAGATACATCCCACTCCATACAAACCAATGATAAGGGCAATACCAAAAAGAATGTACCACATTCTTGGTGCTTTATCCTCAATAGGACGACAAACATCTTCCGTAATGTCGTGGTAGGTCTTGTGACCTAAAATGAGGGGTTCTCTGATTGCTGCTTCCTTTTGCATTACAAATTGTTATTTTCGATTAATGATGCTTTTTTTCAACTTTCGCTACTTGTAGTTTTCCCAACTCAGCATTTTCTTCGTTGCGTACTTTCACTTTGTACCAAATATTTGGCTGTACTCCAACTTCTTCCAATGCTTGGTAAGAACGATTATCGCCTGAACTTTTTCTGATAGCTGAATGTATGTCGTTCCAATCTCCAACTGTGATTGCACTTGTAGGACAAGAGTCAGCACAAGCTGTTGAAAGTTCTCCATCTAATACAGGACGAAGTTCTTTCTTAGCATTTAATTTAGTTGCTTGAATTCTTTGTACACAAAGTGAACATTTCTCCATTACCCCACGTGTTCTAACCGTAACATCTGGATTCAATACCATACGACCTAAATCGTCTTGTGCCGGGTTAACTTCAGTGAATTTTTTATAAGATGGATAGTTGAACCAGTTAAAACGTCTTACTTTATATGGACAGTTGTTTGCACAATATCTAGTACCGATGCAACGGTTATAAGCCATTTGGTTCAACCCTTCATTACTGTGTGTTGTTGCTGCTACCGGACAAACTGTCTCACAAGGTGCGTGGTTACAGTGGTGACACATCAATGGCATGTGAACTACTTTAGGATTTTCAGCAGCGATTTCTGCCTCATCATAACTAAAGTTTTCAGCATCCTTACGAAGACCAACTGTTGCCTCTTCATCTGAAGCGAAATAACGATCCAAACGCAACCAATGCATTTCACGACCTCTTCTCACTTCATCTTTTCCAACAACAGGTACGTTGTTTTCAGATTGACAAGCAATCAAACATGAACCACAACCAATACAAGAAGTCAAATCAATTGTCATTCCCCAACGGTGTCCAATTTTCTCAACTGGATGCGCTGCCCACAAGTCAAACTCTTCCATTGGAGCTTCTTCGTGGTGACCTTCTTTATTTAATCGTTGTAATGTATGTGCTGGATTGTAAGCTTCTTTATCTCTTGATGTATAAATATCTAAAGATGTCTCACGAATAATAGAATGACGTCCCATTACCGTGTGGTGAATTTGAGTGGCTGCAATTGGGTAAATACCTTCTGCTTTTGCAACTTTCGCTACACCTGAATAGTTATAATTAGAACCAACAAAATCAACCATAGGATACACATTCGCACCAATTGGTTTAGGATTTCCATTCTCGCCTAATTCGTATCCTCCGTATTCTTTTGTTTGGAAAGCAGCTTTACCTACTTTTTCTCCGTTAGCACCTCTTCCATAACCTAAAGCAATTCCAATTGTTTTTAGTGCTTGACCTGGCAATGGATATACTGGTAATGTTACGCTTTTACCGTTAACTGTTACTGTAGCCAAGTTCAAACCGTGTTCTTGGTCATAAGTTGTTGCGTATCCACCAACTGTCATTTCTGACGGGTTCATAGTTACATAGTTATCCCAAGTTACTTTAGTAATTGGATCTGGCAACTCTTGTAACCATGGGTTTCCTGAAAATGCTCCGTTTCTGATACCAGCTTTTTCATAGAATACAACTTCAACATCTCCTCCTTTTGGAAGATCTTTAACAGCTGCATCTTTATATGCCACAACAGCACCTTCAACTGCTGGCAAACTCACACAACTATTATGAGTTGCATAAGCAAAGTCACCTGTTGGGAAAACCATACCAAATGTTTCACTGATATAATCATATCCAACTGTTGAGTCTTTTCCTCCACGCACTTTCTTCCCACTCCACACCAAGAATGATTCTAGTGCTGAAGCTGTATCGTGTAATGGGCGAATCGTTGGCTGTGCAACTGCATATTCATTTGACTTAGCAACAAAATCATTCCAACTCTCTAAGTTGTGGTGGTCTGGTGCTACATGTGAACATAATGAAGCTGTTTCATCTGAGTAAGAAGAAAGAGAAACAGTAGTTCCAATGCTTTTTAAACCTTTTGCAAATGCATCACCATTTGGTAATGAGTACACAGGATTAACGCCATACATTAATAACACATCTGGACCTTTTCCTGCTGCTACATCTGCAACAAACTTGTGGACTTTAGCATCATCGCCTTGGAATAAAGTAACTTGATTATTCAAGTCAATTGTTGTTCCGTAAGCGCCCAACAAGCTATTCAATTTATTAGTAAGTATTTGTAGACCTTTGTTATTAGCTCCACAAACTACTAACGATTCTTTTTTAGTAGACTTTAAAGATTTCAAAGCCGCATCAGCTGCAACTTTAGCCGAACCTTTCAAATCAGCTGAAACCGATGTTGATCCTCCTAAACCTTTAATTAAATAAGCTAATACAGCAGCTTGCTCAGAAGGCTTAATCATTCCACGGTAATCAGCATTTGAACCAGTAACTGACATTACCGTTTCGAACTGAATGTGTTTTGACATCCATTCTCCATCAGGATTTCTGCGTGTTCCGTATTGAGTAGCATATTCATTTGCAAGCAACCATGTACTTAAGAAATCAGCTCCTACACTAACAATTGTTTTCGCTTTTGAGAAATCATAAGATGGTATCGCTTTCAAACCGAAGTTTGCTTCATTTGCTTCACGAATAGCAGAGTATGAAATTGCATCATACGTAATGTGCTCAAATTTACTTCCTGCTTCGCCATTCAATAAACCAGCCCAGTCACCTATTGCTCTGCTCATTGAAGGACTAATAATTGTGTTCGAAAGTAAAACTACTCGTTTCGCTTTTTTTACTGCAGTAATTACATCGCCATCCAACTTAGACCAACCTGTGTTTTTTCCATTTTGTAATGGACCAGCTAATCTTTCACTATCATAAAGACCAAGAACTGAGGCAATAATTTGAGGATTAACACCCCCATTAGTAAAGCCGAAATCTTTATTTCCTTTAATATAGATAGGACGACCTTCTCTTGTTTTTACCAAGATGCTTGCATAAGATGCTCCATCATAGTAAGTAGAAGCGTACCATGTTGGCATACCAGGTGTAACATCCTCAGGCTTCATAACATAAGGAACCGCTTTTGTCACTGGTGCTTCACAAGCAGCCAATGTTGCCGCAGCTACAGAGAAACCTAAAAACTTAAGGAAATCTCTACGCGCAGTAGAAGTTTCTCCAAGTTTTTCATCAGAAAGGAACTCTTCAATCGTTTGTTGATTCGGAAATTCCTGATCTCTATTCAATTCCTCAAGACCTTTCCAATATTTTCTTGTTATTCCCATAGTCTATTTTTCGACAAGAATATTAATAAATTAATAGTGACATTTTGCACATTCCCAACCACCTAACTCGTTGACAGTGATTTTACCATCTTCCAAGTATTTTCTGTAAAGCTTTTTATCGCTTTTCAATCTTCTGTGGATTTCATCGTAGTAACCGCTCTTACCGTTACCGATTGCCACGTCTTTTTTACCGTGACATTCAATACACCACCCCATAGTTAACGTAGGACGTGTAAGTTTGATATTACCTTCAATTTTGTTCAACTCTTCAACTGGTTGAACTTTTGCAGTCTCGTTCATTTTAGTCATATCACCATGACATTGCTTACAATCAACTCCACCAACTACAACGTGTTGAGAGTGGTTGAAATAAACGTGGTCAGGTAAAACATGAACTTTATTCCAAACGATTGGTTTAGTTTTGCCTGTATATTTACCAGCACCTGAGGATAAATCCCATCCTGCAGCTGCATAAATTTTCTTGATTTCGCCTTCAAATGGTTTTCCTGCTCCATCGATTTGTTTGTGACAGTTCATACAAACATTAACCGTTGGCAATCCAGCTGATTTAGATTTTGTAACTGAATTATGACAGTATTTACAATCAATTCCATTAACACCTGCGTGACGATCATGAGGGAACGCAATCGGCTGTGATGGCTGATAATCTTCAACAACGTTGATTCTGTAAAGACTTTGGAACAAACCAACTACTAAAGAAATGACAACTACCAAAGAAGCAATTCCAACATACAACCTGTTTTTCCAAGCCCAAACACGTAGTTCTTCACCATACGTTTGTCTCTCTTGTGAAACTGGATCATCCGAAGTAGCGATTTTTAACTGACGACGAACACCGCCAACAGCCATGATTACAACTACAAAAATGACAGACATAATTACCCAAACCCAAGCTAAAGAACCTTCTTCTTCAACTGGCTCTGCGCCTGTTGCAGTTGCCGCACCTGATGTTGCATCCGCTGGAGCAGCAGTTGCTGGATCTGGTTGAGAATCTACCCAATCCATGATTGCATCAATGTCTTCTTTCTTTAAATCCGGGAAAGCAGACATGGCAGTTGGAGACCATTTAGAAACCTCTGCAGCATAAGGATCATTTGCAACAGCTGTTTGCCAGTTATTTACCCATTGGTAAATAGAACCTTCTTTAGCTCCTCCAGATGACCATTTGTCGCGAACCTTAAATAGTTTAGGTCCCGTACTGTTTTTGTGTGGCTGGTGACAAGTTGCACACTTCGATTTGAAAAGCGCTTCTCCTTGCGAATAAGCCTGAAAACTCAGCATTGAAATCCCTGCCGTAACAATGGTGAGCGCTAATTTTGTAAATCCTCTAAACATTTGAATATTAGATATTTTCATGAAAATAAGTACTAATTCCCGTTTAAGTCAATGCGATTTTAACGCATTTTAACGAGAGCAAAATTAGAAGTTTACCCGTTTCACATGACAGTTTTATGACAAAAAAGAAGGAATTTGAGTTAATTTAAAATGATTCTAAATAAAGGCGATTACAAAGTGGGGAAATATTCTCTTTTCAAGACTTGGGTGTTCACTTCTTTTATGTTGAAAACTAGCACAAAAGTTGAACTATTATACATTTGCAAAAAAGACACATGTTGAAAACCTTTATTCTTACAATTCTTTTAATCACAAGCTTAAACATGTTTTCTCAAGTAAACATAGTTAAAGATGTACGAGTAGATGCTAAAGTAAAAGCAAAAGCGAGCAAAAGTATGCCGGGATTCAGAATACAAATTGCATTTGACTCCAATAAAGACGCAGTGGATGAAGTTCGAAAAAAATTCGTGGGTCTGTATCCAAAAACGGATACTTATCTAACGTTTGAGGCGCCCAATTTCAACCTACGAGTAGGTGATTTTAGAACACAAATTGAAGCAGAAAAATTTCGTGAAAAACTAGCAGGTCAGTTTCCTATATCCATTATTCACAAGGAAAATATTAACTTGCCGCGAATAGAGCAAAATGAAACTAAAAATGTTTCCAGCCCTGAGCCTTCAAACTAATCATTGAACCATTTTTGTCCACATAATAGTTGCCTTCATTGCTATTTGTTATGTGTCCAATAACCGTCATGTGTGGATTGCTAACCACTTTTTCGAAATCAGCCTGCTTGATGGTAAAAAGCAATTCATAGTCTTCACCGCCATTCAAAGCACAAGTAACTGGATCTAAATTAAAATCAAGCGCGGCCATTGATGTTTTCGCGTCAATAGGAATTTTCTCATCATAAATGCGACATCCAACATTACTTGCCTTACAAATATGAAGAATCTCAGAAGCCAAACCATCCGAAACGTCAATCATAGATGTAGGTAGCACCTCTAACTCCGCTAAATATTGCACAATATCCTTTCTAGCTTCAGGCTTTAACTGACGTTCAAGAATATAGTCATGGCCTTCTAAATCAGGTTGAATAGATGGGTTTGCTCTGAAAACTTCTTTTTCTCTTTCTAATAATTGAAGTCCCATGTAAGCACCACCCAAATCACCTGTAACAACGATTAAATCATATTCACTTGCTCCTGAACGATACACAACTTTATCTTTTTTAACTGAACCCAAAACAGTTATGGTTAACACAAGTCCTGATAAAGAGGAAGTTGTGTCTCCGCCAACTAAATCTACTTCATATTGCTCACAGGCAGCTTTGATTCCTGCATATAATTCTTCAATTGCTTCCAATGAAAACTTACTTGAAACAGCTAATGAAACTACGACCTGTTCTGCTTTTCCGTTCATCGCACAGATATCTGAAACATTTACTGCAACGGCCTTAAAACCTAAGTGCTTTAGCGGCATATACATTAAATTAAAATGTACACCTTCAATTAAAGTATCTGTTGAAATCAAGGTAAATTCATCTGCATTTTTTTCAATAACCGCAGCATCGTCCCCTACTCCTTTTACAGTAGAAGACTGACGGTTTTCAAAAGAAGATGTCAAATGATCAATTAAACCAAATTCACCTAATTCTTCAACTGATCTTAATTTTTCGCTCATGCTATTTTTTTTACAAAAGTAAGAACACTTTGGATTTCTGAAACAAAGTTTTAGTTGGGTGTAACTTGTGTTACGATGAAAACTGTATTTCAAAAGTAGTTTTGCCCAAAAAACAAATCATGAAAAAACAATTATCATTTTTGGCATTAGCATTAGCTATCTTGTTTGTAATGCCTTCTTGCTCGCTTCATTCACAACCAAAAGGAGTGAAGAATATTAGTGGTTCTGAACTACTAAAAGTTAAAAAAGAACAAAGTGCCATAGTCATTGATGTTCGAACACCCAGTGAAGTAAGTCAAGGCTATATTGATGGTGCAGACCAATTCCTAGACTACAATGGTGGTGTTTTCAGTCAAGAGATCAAAAAGCTAGACAAAAGTAAAACCTATATTATTTACTGTAGAAGTGGAGGAAGAAGCGCAAATGCAAGTGGAGAAATGGCTGCGATGGGTTTCAAAAAAGTGTATAATGTAGAAGGTGGTATTTCGTCTTACACTGGAAAGATTAAAAAACCTTGAAAAAAGTACGCGATACTACAAAAACATACTTTCCTGGACTGGGAATCACATTAAGTATAGGGGTGGTTGCATGGCTGTTGTCTGTAATCACCCCTGATTTTTTGAATAGTATTTTATTAGCGCTTTTAATTGGAATAATCCTCTCAAATACATTTACTATTCCCAGCTATTTTAATGAAGGCATACAATTTTCAGGAGGCAAATTATTAGAGATTTCCATTGTGTTCTTGTCTTTCAGTGTAAATTATGCCTCTTTTCTTCATCTTGGAGTAAAAAGTGTTTTAGCGGTAGTCATCACGCTTTCAACCATTCTAACTTTAACATTGATATTATCCAAGCGAATGCGTTGTCCTGGATCAGCAGGATATTTGATTGGATTTGGAACAGCTATTTGTGGTTCTTCAGCAATTGCAGCACTTGCACCCCGAATTGAAAAAAACAAAGAAGACCTCGCTATTTCGCTAGCAGTCGTTTCATTACTTGGCACTGTTGGAACATTGCTTTTTCCATTAGTCTTACAATTATTGGGTGTTGAACAAAAATCTGCTTCATTATTAATTGGAGGCAGTTTGCATGCTGTTGGAAATGTGGCAGGAGCAGGTTATAGTATCAGTGAAAATGTTGGTGATCAAGCAATGATGATTAAAATGGCAAGAGTTGCATTGTTGACACCAGGTCTATTATTATTTCAATTTTTCCTTAATAAAGGAACAAAAACAACTACATCATTTGTACTTCCTTGGTACATCATTGCCTTTATATTCATTTCGGTTTTTAATTCCATTTTTCCATTACCGGAAATAGTCATCAAATCCGCTGAATCCATTGGTAAATTCTTACTGACAGTGGATATGGCTGCTATTGGATTAAAAGTCAATTTACGTAAACTAATCAAAGACGGTGGAAAAGGGTTTCTGTTCGGTACGGTAATTTTTCTTTTACAAATTGGATTGTTATTATTCTTTGTGTAACAAAAGTGGAAGAGGCGTTTTTCAGTAACAAATATTACAAACCACAGATTTTCAAGCATCTACTTTTGTGTCATCATTAAAACTTAAAAGCTATGAAAATAGAACAAATTTATACCGGTTGTATCGCTCATGCAGCATACTACTTGGAAAGCAACGGAGAAGCTGCCATTTTTGACCCACTTAGAGAAGTACAACCTTACATCAATCGTGCAATTGCAAATGGAGCTAAAATCAAATATGTTTTTGAAACGCATTTTCATGCAGATTTTGTAAGTGGCCATTTAGATTTAGCTCAAAAAACAGGTGCACAAATCGTTTATGGTCCAACTGCAAAGCCAGGATTTGAAGCAATTGTAGCAGAGGACAATCAAATTTTTGAAGTTGGAGCTTACAAAGTTCAAGTGATTCATACGCCAGGTCACACAATGGAAAGTACAACTTATCTGTTGATTGACGAAAACGGCCACAAACATGGAATTATTACTGGCGATACATTGTTTATTGGTGATGTTGGACGTCCAGATTTAGCTCAGCACGTGATTGCCGATTTGACACAAGAAAAATTAGCATCACATCTATTTGATTCACTTCGCAATAAAATCATGACATTGCCAGATGAATTAATCGTGTATCCAAATCATGGTGCAGGAAGTGCTTGTGGTAAAAAAATGAGTAAAGAAACGACGGATACACTAGGGAATCAAAAGCGCACAAATTATGCGTTGCGTCCAGACATGACCCGTGAAGAATTTGTTGAAGAATTATTGACCGGATTGACGACACCTCCAGGATATTTCCCTAAAAATGTTTTAATGAACATTCAAGGATATGACAGTCTAGACAAAGTAATGGAGCGAGGTCATCAAGCCTTAAGTCCAACAGCTTTCGAGGTGTTGGCAAATGAAACAAATGCACTTGTGTTAGATACAAGAGCACCAGAAGTGTTTGCAAAAGGATTTATTCCAAATGCTATAAATATTGGATTGGACGGAAGTTTCGCAATGTGGGTTGGAGAGTTGATTACGGACATCAAACAAGAAATCTTATTGGTGTGTGAAGTAGGACGTGAAGAAGAAGCGATTATCCGTTTATCAAGAGTGGGTTATGATCATGCTATCGGTTATTTGAGTGGAGGATTTGAGGCGTGGAAAAGTGAAGGACGTGCTGTGGAAACCGTTAGTAGAATGAGTGCAGGAGAGTTGGAAAATGCGTATTCGTCCAATCCAATCATTATTGATGTTCGCAAAAAGAGTGAGTTTGATTCTGAACATGTCGTAAATGCAATCAATATTCCTTTGAACCAGTTAAACGTACGTTTTGCTGAATTTCCAAAGGAAACTGATTTTATTCTTCATTGTGCAGGTGGGTATAGAAGTATGATTGCGGCATCTATTCTCAAAGCAAGAGGTTATCATCATTTCAGAGATGTGGAAGGTGGGATGACTGAAATTGGCAAAACAGAAGTTCCTAAAACGGAATATGTTTGCCCGACAACACTCTTGTAATTAGTAGTTTAAAGGTTAAGAAACCGCAGTTAATAGCTGCGGTTTTTTTATGCAATAGAAGTAAAAAATAAATTAAAGACACAAAAAAAGCCCTAGTAATCTAGAGCCTTTTCAAAAAATTAGTGTCTAATTTTAGTTTTTTGAATATTCATACGTAAATGTATCAATCTTTATTTTCAAAGTTGATTTATCGTATGCCACAATTGTAAAAGTATCAGCTGTATAAACATTGTTCGGTTTAGTAATAAGTTGTCTGTCTTCAACTAAACTATAAGCACCCTTTTCAGTTTGCGTTTGTGTTTGACCTTGTGTAGGAGTAATTGATACACTAACTGAATACGTTCCGTTGTCTTTCAAGTCTTTTGTCATTGTAAAAACTTGATTGTAATTCGTTCCAATTGTGTAACCAATAAAAGTATTTCTTCCATTAATAGCCTTCAAAGTCCAAGTACCATCCAAACTCTTGTTTAATTTAGCCGACTTAGAACAACTAACGATTAACAACAAAGCTAAAAATGGCAATAGAATAAACTTTTTCATAATAAATTTTTTATGTTGCAAACAAAGATAATAGAAACTATGCATATAAAATAATGTTACTGAAAATCAATTGAAAATTAGATCAGATATATTTCACATGACTAAAGAAATAAAGCGTAATAGTTGATTCAATATTCGCTTTTCGGAAATAGACTTTGTCACATTTGTTACTTACTTATCGTATTTCACGCCCTACATTTGAAAAAAAATACCATGAAGGTAATTGTCGAAAATTTGAAATGTGGTGGATGTGTGAATAGCATCAAAAAAGGAATTGAAAGCATCGAAGGTGTAACAACAGTAGAAGTGAATAAAGACACGGCAGAGGTGAGTGTTGAAGGCAACTTTTCAGAAGAAATGGTACTTCATAAATTAGACGAAATGGGCTACCCAGCTGATGGGCATAATTCATTTTTTAAGAAAACTAAATCATACGTTAGCTGCGCAATTGGTAAATTTGAATCCTAATGATGGCCTTTTTTCAATCTTTCACGCTCATTCGTGTCATACGACTTGCTTTGGGATCTTACATTTTAGCTGACGGCATTATCCAAAAAGATTGGATGTTTGGTGCAATTGGCGTTTTACTTTTAGCTCAAGGTGTATTTAATTTGGGCTGTGCTACTGGAACCTGTGCACCATCTTCACAAGTATCAAACAATGAAGACACAAGCGAAGAAATTGTCTTTGAAGAAGTCAAATGAAGTTCTATTCCATCGTCTTATTTTCACTATTACTCAATACGAAGAATGTAATTGCACAAGCGCTGGGCGAAAGTACTATTTGGCCCAAAAAAACTATAAGCGAAGAAACACATTTTTGGAAAATCTTCAGTAAAGGGAAATGGCAAGGACAAGTTCGAAATTACACATCTGTTACAATCAATCAAGGTGAGCTTTCTGATTACTATGCGAATGGATTAGCGCTTGGACTTCGGTATCAATCAGCAATATTTCATGGTTTTCAATTTACAGTAAGCGGTGCACTTGTCAAAAATCTATTTTCTTCCGATTTAACAGCCAAAGACCCACTTTCCAACACTGCAAGTCGTTATGAACTAGGTTTGTATGATTTGGAAAACAACTCTTATCAGTCGTTTTATTATAGTTTGGAAGAAGCTCATTTATCTTACATAAAAGCGAAATTCAAGCTAACAATTGGTAATCAATACCTGCAAACTCCTATACTAAATATTCAGGATGGTCGTCTTCGCGCTAGCATTTTCTCAGGTATTTGGGCAAATTATTCTTTCCAAAAAAACACTCAACTTGCTGGAGGTTGGTTACCTTTCGCAAGTCCAAGAAGTAGTTTTGATTGGATGCGAATAGACAAGGCAATTGGTATCAATTCACAAGGAGTAAATGCTTCAGGAACGGCAAACACTTATAAAAACAATCTCAGTAGCGCAGGATTTTTTGTATTGGGTTCAAAGGCCTCAATTTCCAAGCGAATTCAAATTCAATTGTGGGATTTTTTGTTGGAAAACATTAGCAATTCTATTTATCTTGAATCGAAATTTCAACTTAATACAAACAACGAAAAACCATTTTCCATATCTACTCAACTGATGGCACAACAAGGTGTCAACTTCCGAAAAACAAACACTTACACACCCGAAAAATTCAATTCCATAAGTTGGGGGCTGCAGGCAACAAAAACACTCAAAAATTGGGAACATTCCTTTGCTTTTAACCGCATAGAGAATCTTGGAGAGTTTCTTTCACCAAGAGAATTTGGACGCGATCCGTTTTTTACATTCATGAATCGTGAAAGACTGGAAGGAATTGCCAATTCTTGGGCTTTAGTACTTGGGTCAAAATATTACACCAAAACATTTTCGTGTGAATTGAAAAGTGGTTATTTCAGCTTACCTTCGCCAACCGATTTTGCACACAACAAATACGGACTCCCCTCCTATTGGCATACAAATTTGAATGTAAACTACAGCTTACCGGGGAAGGTCAATGGTTTGAAAATCGGAGCATTAATAAGCTACAAAAAACAGTTGCCACAGGAAACCATCGCTTGGAAATACATTGTTAACAAGGTTAATATGTGGCAGATAAATTTGGTTTTAAATTATACTTTTTAATATGCAAAAAGAATTCTGGAATGAACGATACGGCGAAGAAGCCTATGCGTATGGAACAAATCCCAATGATTTTCTTAAAGAACAACATTTCCAGCCTGGAACAAAAGCACTTTGCCTAGCAGAAGGAGAAGGAAGAAACGGCGTTTGGTTAGCAACACTGGGTTGTGAGGTAACTTGCGTCGATTATTCCGAAGAAGGAATTCGCAAAACTGAACAGCTCGCCGCTGAACACAATGTTTCCGTAAAAGGCATTTGTGCAGATCTAAATGAGTATACTCCAGAGGCAAACTATTTTGATTATGTTGTCATTATTTTCGGTCATTTCAATCCAGAATTGCGAAAAAAAGTACTTGAGCTAAGTTATCACGCCTTGAAAGTAGGTGGGAAATTAGTCATGGAAGTGTACCACAAAGACCAGGTGAACTACAAAACGGGCGGTCCTCAGCATGTTGACTTTTTATACAATGAAAGCGAAATGGCAGACGAACTAAGTGCTTTCAGTAAATTAGACATGATTAAACTAGAGCGCGACGTTCAAGAAGGTGCCTTTCATTTTGGAAAAGCTGCCGTTCTACAAGTAATTGCTGAAAAATAGCTTATTTTTGCAGAAAAAGCATTTTGAAAAAACAAATGATTCTTTCAGCGCTGTGTTTGGTTTTTACCCACTTTTTTGCGCAAAACAATACTACTGAATACAAAACCAAATATGTCATTGTTCTCGTCATTGATGGGCCTCGATACAGTGAGACCTTTGGCGACACCTCTTGTCAATACATTCCTAATCTGTGTGGTTCACTGAAAGAGAATGGCGTTTTTTATGATAACTTCAGAAATAACGGGCCTACATTAACCGTTCCGGGTCATACAGCCATGACAACTGGAAACTATCAACGCATGGCAAATAACGGAACCAACTTGCCGAAAAACCCGTCCATGTTTCAGTATTATTTGTGCAATAGAAATGCGCCTGCCAGCGATGCGTATGTGATTTCTGCAAAAGGAAAGTTAAATGTCTTGGGTAAAACAAAAGATAAAAATTGGAGCGAAAAGAACTTACCCATGACCTATTGTGGGCCTAATGCAAATGGAATTACGTATGGGACAGACGGAGAATCTATGAAAGTGGCTGAAAAACTACTTACTTCTGAAAATCCACCGCATTTGATGTTGTTGAACTTATTGGCTGTTGATGTTTGGGGCCATGCGGCTAATTACAAAAAGTATTTAGAATCGCTTGTAAAATGCGATGAATATGCATTAAAAGTTTGGAATCTTATTCAAAGCAATCCTGTTTTAAAAGATCAAACAACTCTTTTCATCACCAATGATCACGGACGACATACGGAAGGTCATAAAAGTGGTTTTGTAAGTCACGGAGATAACTGTGAGGGCTGTCGACACATTTCTCTTTTGGTTTTAGGGCCTGACGTTCAAAAAGGAAAAGTAGTGCACAAAGAAGGAGAATTGATTGATTTAAGCAAAACCATTTCTAAAATGATGAACTTCGACATGCCAACGTCTAAAGGTCGTTTTTTAGAGGAATTGTTTAAATAGAATTTAGAGCCTATTTAAATTTTATAAAACGAATTTGTTATCGTTTATTTTTGAGTGAGAAAAGGCGGGTTTTGCAGTCATAATGGATTAGTTCTAACGAAAAAAATCAACGAATTCGCAACCAAAAAAGAAGCATAACAAAAAGGTTAGATGAATTTTAAACAGGTTCTTAATTTCCAGGTTTATAAATTCGCTCTGCGTTTTTGAAAATTTCCTGTTTGTCGAAAGTCATTTTCTTCGTTTGCTGATGAATCCATAGTTTCAATTGGTCGGTGTAATGCTTGCTTTCTGGATGAGCAGAAGCTCCAAAATTGACTAAAGATTCAACTCGGACGACTCCGTTTTTGCCAAATTCGACAATCATGGTGTACGTGTCACCGACGAAACCTTCAAACTTTCCATCGGACTTTCTTTTTTTCGAATAATTAGCGGCTAAAACATCAGGGAAACCAGGCATTGCATACTCTTCTTTTCCGCGTTTGATCACCTGAATTTGTTTTAGTGGAACTTCCACCGTTTTGAAATACGTCAACAAATGATTTTTGGTATTGCGAATGGCTTCGATAAACAATTCTTCTGACAAATCAACGCCATCTAAAAAGTGCTCGTCGTTAGCTTGTTGCTTGTGAAACACATAATCCATCGTAACTAAAAAATAAGTAGCTCCGACTGAATTAGAATCTGCTTTCTTGTCCCAACGTTGCATTTCTAAGATCATGTCTTTTACGTCTGGATATTTGTTGGCATCAACTGTTTTGATTACACCAATCGAACGCAAAAACACTCCATCTTTTGGATACTGATTATCGAATTTGATACTTTTCAAATCATCAAAATTAACGCGTTCCTTTTCGTTGATTAATTCCATAAAACGCAAGCTGCGATTGTTGTCACCTATTCTGTAATCCATGTGTTCATCCCACGTACCTTTTTCCATTTTTTCATCCTCACACGTTGCACTATATGGCGTATTGTTCATATTAAACACATACCCACATTCGGGGTTTTTCACTTGCGGTAAATCTTCTGTTTTATAAAATTCTGTCCAAACGGCTTTGGATGTATTTCCTGGAAGTACACTTTTCCAATCGTATTTTTCTTTTCTGATGGGCACAATTCCATCGTCGATATAAAGCAATTGTTGGTTTTTGTCCGCATAAATCACATTAAAACGAGGTAAGGCATTCATTTTCAAAGCAGCATAAAACTCCTCATAATTATTAGCTTTGTTCATTTTCCACCATTGCTCAGCCGTTCGAATTTCGTTCATCGCTCCCCAACGCATCGCATAAAAAACACCATTTTTTGATTCCAAAACGGGACCTATTTCACTCAAATAGTACTTCTTTTTAACGGTAATAACGGGCAACCAAGGTTTCAATTTTACTTTCATCACTGCTTTTTTGCATTCCAGTTGTTTCCATTTTCCATCATATTCATAATACAACTTCTTTTTCGGATGCATTTTCAATCGGTAGGTGTCCACTAAATCGTATTTGTTCCACGTATGCGACCAACCCAAATTTTGATTTGCACCTACAAAAATACTTGTGCCGCCATGAAACAATGCTCCCATTATGTTCATGCCTTCTTCGCTCACCAAATGTGCCTCATACCAAGAAAACAATCCTTCTAATTTCACATGAGGATTAATAACCAACATCGAATTTCCACTTTCCGATTTCAAATTGTTTACAGCATAAGCATTGGAAGCGAATTGCACGCCTAAGGTGTCAAATTTCCCTTCGATAGCAGGTTGTAACTGTTGGTGGAAAGCCGTTATCAATGCCGCTATATAATGAAATGAAGCAATTACATCTTTCGGACTCACGGGAAAAGCTTGTTTCACTTTCACCTCTTTTGGATGCAAGCGTGCATAGTCGTTGATTCCTGCACAATATCCCTCTAAATAAATTTTGAATTCGGGTGAAATTTGCTGTTCGTATTCTTTATCCGTCAACTCTTTTGAGCCCATAAATTGAACCGCATAATCCAAAACCGCACCTTCTTTACCTTTCCAACGCCCCAACATGGCTTTTGCAGGCAATAAACTCTCTTGCATGGTTTGAAAATCATCTTCTGCATTCGACCAAGCAAGACCATAGGCCACATCGGCATCTTTTTCACCGTATATATGTGGAACGCCCCATTGATCGCGAACAATGGTGACATGTTCTTTATAATTGCGTTGCGAAAAAAGAAATGGAGTAGAAACGGCTAAAAGAAGCAGAGATGAAATGATTTTTTTCATGGAACAGTAAAGATTTCGCTTAAAGTTAGCGAATACACAGAGGTATTGGTGCGCCACTCACATCGAAAAAAAACCGCCATAAAAAAAAAGGAGCTCGTTTCTGAACTCCTTTTCTTGTTGACCCACTAGGACAAATACCTTAACACTTCATTAAGCATCAAAAAACCTATAACAATCTCATATTCTTAATATTAACAGCATTGATGAAAAACAAAGACCTCAAAACACATTGAAAAACATCAAATTATATCGTAAATTTACTACGTGAATTACTACGTTTATAAATTCTATATATGAAAAAACCAAAACATTTTTTTAACCTAGAAGCAAACAAAAACAAAGATGGTAGCCGTCTAATTTATTTTAATTTAAACTATGGACAAAAAGAATATGATGTTACAAAAGGAAAACTAAAATATACTACACTAAAAATTTCTACTCAGTGGAGTATTGAAGAAGAATATTGGATTGGAAAACCGTCATATAGAGCAAACACGAATTACGTTAGGAAATTTGGAAAAGATATTAATAACGCTTTAGAAAAATTTGAAAACTTAGTATATAACCATCTTTTCTTATTTAGAGACACACATGACCGAGACCCCTCAATTGAAGAATTAAAAAAAATAATTTTTGAAAAAACGAAGCGAATTAAGAAATCAACAAATGACGATGTTATTACTGAATACATTGACAAAAGAGTAACCAAAAGAACTAACGAAAACATAACTTCTATTTACAGGTGGTCAGAAGGAACAGGTGACCAATATATTAACCTTAAAAACCATATTTTAAATTATCAAAAAGAAAAAAAAACCATTTTAACTTTCGGCAAACTAAATGGTGACATTTTTCTTGAATTTTTCAATGTATTGAATGACTTGTATTATGCTGAAACAAAAGAAAATTATGCGCACAATACCATCGCAAAAGAAAACAAACATTTCAGAGCCTTGTTGAACGATGCAGAAAACAACGACATTCAAGTGGGTTTTAATTTCAGAAAAAAGGATTATCACATTAGAGAAAGACAAATTAATAACGAAGTATATTTGAATGAAGCACAATTGAAAACAATAATTGATGCTGATGTTTCACACTCTAAAGAATTGACAAATGCAAGAAATTACATCCTAATTTCATCATTTACAGGTTTGCGTATAAGTGACATGGTTTTTTTACATGAAATTGAACCTGAAAATCTAGTTCACGAATCAAAAGAATATTTCTGTTTTACTACACGAGTTAGAAAATCACAAGAAAATAAAGATGAGTTGATTGTAACAATTCCAATTCTTAAACCTGTTAAAGAAATTCTAAAGCAAAACAATAACAAGTTTCCTAAATTCACCTCGCAACCAAACATAAGAAAGTGTGTTAGAAAACTATTGAAATACTTGGAATTTGACAACAAAATTGAAATAAAAAAATATTTATTCCGTATTGACAATCCTGTGATAACTTATGAAAGTTTGAAAGATACTTTTTCACCACATGATTGCAGAAGTACTTTTGTGACAAATATTAAAAACCTAGGGATTCATGACGAGGATTTAGAACCAATTACGCACCCAAAGTTGAAAAACACTTCTATCATACAGACGTATGACAAATCAAATCTTCTAAGTAAAGCAGTAACGTTAATAAAAGCTATAAATTCAAAAAAATCGAAATTATACAGATATTGATTTAAACCTTAAATTAGCTTCTCAATAAAACACAATGACCATTCAACAATATCTCGATAAAATTACAACGCTATACAAAACAGGGAATGCACGTGAGCACTCTTACCGTGGTGACCTTCAAAACCTCATCATGGCTATTTTGCCCGATGTGTTGGTGACCAATGAACCCGCACGTGTTGATTGTGGTGCTCCCGATTATGTTTTAACTCGTAAGGATATTCCTATTGGTTACATCGAAGCAAAAGATATTGGTGTTGACCTTGGTAGTAAAACATTAAAAGAACAATTTGACCGCTATAAATCGGGTTTAACGAATTTAATCTTCACGGACTACCTAGACTTCCACTTTTACAAAGAAAGTGAGTTAGTGACCAAAATAGCTATTGCAAAAATCGAAAATGGTAATATTGTTCCAATGGCTGAAAATTTTGTACAGTTTACTGAATTAATTAAAAATTTCGCCTTAACCATTTCTCAAACTATTAAGTCACCAACGAAGTTGGCGCAGATGATGGCGGGAAAAGCAAAACTTATGGCAGACGTTATCGAGAAGTCTTTGAACCATGATGACCAAGCCGAGAACCGCTCACCATTAAAGAACCAAATGTTGTCTTTTCAAAGTATGTTGATACACGACATCGACAATAAATCATTCTCAGACATTTACGCCCAAACCATTGCTTACGGTATGTTTGCGGCTCGTTACCACGACCCTACCCTACCCACTTTTTCAAGAATGGAAGCGGCTGAATTAATCCCAAAATCAAATCCTTTCCTTCGTAAGTTGTTTCAAGATATTGCGGGATTCGATTTGGATAACCGCCTTGTATGGATAGTGGACGAATTGGTAAATATTTTCTTAGCCTCAGACGTGGCTCAGATTATGAAAAACTTTGGTAAGAGCACCAAACAGGAAGACCCTGTGGTACACTTTTACGAAACGTTCTTAGGTGAGTATAACCCAGCTCTTAGAAAAGCTCGTGGTGTTTGGTACACACCGCAACCTGTTGTGAACTTCATAGTTCGTGCAGTTGACGATATTCTGAAAACGGAGTTTAATTTACACCAAGGATTAGCCGACACAAGCAAAACCAAAGTAAAGGTTGACTACTATGGTAAAAAGATTGAAAAGGAAGTTCACAAGGTGCAAATACTTGACCCCGCAACAGGAACAGGAACGTTTTTGGCTGAGGTGGTGAAGCACATATATAAAAAGTTTGAGGGACAACAAGGCATTTGGAGTAAGTACGTGACCAACGACCTCATACCGCGTTTGAATGGCTTTGAATTGTTGATGGCTAGTTACGCAATGGCGCACCTAAAAATGGATATGTTATTGACCGAAACAGGCTACAAACCAACAGACGACCAACGTTTTAAAATCTTTTTGACCAACTCACTAGAAGAAGCCCACCAAGACAGCGGAACATTATTTAGTTCTTGGTTATCGGATGAAAGCAACCAAGCCAATGAGATAAAAAGAGATACGCCTGTAATGGTTATAATTGGTAACCCTCCATATAGCGGTGAAAGTGCAAATAAGGGTGAATGGATTATGAACCTCATGGAAGTCTACAAAAAAGAACCAGGAGGAAAAGAAAAACTAAAGGAGCAAAACTCGAAATTCATCAATGATGATTATGTAAAGTTTTTACGATTTGGTCAGCATTTCATTGAAAAGAATGGTGAAGGAGTTTTAGCTTTTATTAACCCGCATGGATTTTTAGATAACCCAACATTTCGAGGGATGAGGTGGAACTTATTGAAAACCTATAATAAGATTTACACCATTGATTTACACGGTAACAGCAAGAAAAAAGAAACAGCACCTGATGGGACTATCGACCAAAATGTGTTTGACATTATGCAAGGTGTTTCAATCAATATTTTAATTAGAAATAAAACAAATAATAAAAACACGTTGGGTGAAGTACATCATTTTGATTTACTAGGTAAAAGAGAAATGAAGTACTCATTTTTAAACAATAGTAGCTTATCAAATATAAGCTTTCAAAAATTTGTACCAACCTCATCAGACTTTTTGTTTAAAAAAGTGGATGAATCATTAAGAATGATATATAATACAGGGATAAATCCTGTAGAATTATTTAATGTAAATGTTATGGGGTTTCAAACTCATCGGGATGAATTTTGTACTGATTATAACAAATCAACTCTATTTCAAAGATTACATAATTTTACTTTTTCTGAAAAAACGGAAGCGGAAATTTCAGTCGAATATAAAATTAAAAACTCAAGTGACTTCAACATTAAAAAAGCTCAAAGTGAATTATCTAAAAGTGAAATTAATGATGAAATCATTGAATGTTATTACAGACCATTTGAAAAAAAGTTTATCTATTTCGATAGAGTTTTAGTTGACCGTCCAAGAAAAGAATTGTTACAACATTCGAAGAAAAAAGATAATTTATTGTTGGGTATAGGTAGGCAAGGTCTAGCTGTTGGTGAAATTGAATGGTGCTTGATTTCGATTTCAAAACAGCCAACAGATGCAAATTTATTTAGACGTGGTGGTGTTAATCTCTTCCCACTTTACCTTTATCCTGAATCTAGCATTCAACAAAACGCATTTGACGAATCAATACGTGTTCCAAACCTTAACATGGAAATCGTTAACCAAATCGCAACGAGTTTAGGACTTACTTTTACCAACGAAAAAGAAGAAACACCTAACACTTTTGCGCCAATAGATTTGTTGGACTACATCTATGCGGTGTTGCATTCACCAACGTACCGTGAGAAATACAAAGAATTTTTAAAGATAGATTTTCCGAGAGTTCCATTTCTAAAAGACAAAGAAACTTTTTGGAAGCTTGTTAAATTGGGTGGTGAAATACGTCAAATCCATTTACTAGAAAGTCCAACCGTTGAAAAGTATATTACAGGTTACCCCGAGGATGGTGACAACGTGGTAACCAAACCAACGTATAAAAACGGTCATGTGTTCATCAACGACACCCAATACTTTTCAAATGTGCCCGAAGTATCTTGGAACTTTTACATTGGGGGTTATCAACCCGCACAAAAATGGCTCAAAGACCGTAAAGACCGTGAGCTGAGTTACGAAGAAATTTTGCACTACCAAAAAATTATCGTTGCACTCAGCGCAACAGATAGGTTAATGAAAGAAATTGATTTGATTGAACTATAAATTTTTTATAAAAATGAGTGATAAAGATAAAAAATCCGATAAACCAAGAACAATTACAAACACTACTTCTTATGAAGTTAGGGCTTCAGTTCAGCCAAAACCCAAAGATAAGCCCAAGCCAAAAGGAAACTAGAAGGAATACATAATAGAATGTAAATTGAAATTTCTAATCTTCTTTGTCTTAAAGCATTTATTTTAGTGTTATTATCAATTTTCATCTGATAAATTTCAGCTATATGAAAAGCTAAATTTAAAAAGTGTTCATCATTATTATTATTAAGTCTGAATTCTTCGGTCATTATAAATTTGGGTTCTTCACCCTTTGTTCCTAATTTATTAAACATTAAGTTTTTAACCAAAAAATATAAAGAACATGTAATTATTATAACCATAATTATTAATGAACATATTAAGAACTCATTTCTTTTATTTTTAAAAAAAGCATCAATCAAATATCCAAGTATTGGTGTTATTAATGTAATTGAAAGAGTAAGTAATTTATCGTTTTTATCACTTAAATGTGATGCGGTACTTATCGTTTCATCTAACCTTTTTTCAGCTAAATCAATAAATAAGTTGGCTGTTTCATTTGATACATTATTCCAGTCAGAAATATCGGATTTCCATCTTTTTCCCATATTACATTTTTGAGTTTGAAAAATAGATATTTTTTTTGATTCTGTATCAAAAACCAAACTGTATCAAAATATATCTGTAACACACATAAAATGATACAAAATAATGTATCGTATTTATTCTTTGATTTTATTTGATACACTCAAAATGTTTTGTAAATTTGTGACATGGAAAAAGCAATAATCATATCACGCTGTTCAACAAACGAGACAAAGCAAGACGTTACGCGTCAATCCGAACAATTGACCTCATCATATGGT
>CAZHPL010000015.1:0-2594 GCA_964534495.1 uncultured Lishizhenia sp. | reverse complement strand
GGTCACCAATACCAAATCGTAAAAGAATTTACATATTACAAGTCGGGGACTAAAAATGATGAGGTGAACACTGAAATATTAGACTACGCTATTAAAAATGGGGTGAAGAATATCATCGCATTAGAAATTTCAAGAATTTCACGTAAAATTTCAAGTTTCGCTCTATTCCTAGAGCGTTGTAATGACAACAACATTAACATTATCATTGACAATTTTAAACTTCATACGTTGTTGCCAACGGGCGAAAAAAACGCAATGGTGCAGACAATGCTTTCTATTGCTTCAACTTTCGCAAGTATGGAATTGTCGCTAATTCAAGAGCGTTTAAACTCTGGTCGTGCCAAATATATTCGTGATGGTGGAACACTAGGCAGAAAGGTCGGTAGCACCAAAGATGACACTAAACTGCTCAGTGAACACAGCGACATTGTGAAGTTTCTTCGCCAAGGTCAATCCGTTAGGAACACTATGAAGCTAACAGGAAAGTCAAGTGGAACGGTTCAAAAGGTAAAAAAACTAATGGCATAAATAACAAAAGGATTGTAGTTTAACAATCCTTTTTTGTTTTTTAAAACAACGCACGAACACCATAAAACAAAACCCGTAAAAGAGACCAAAATCAACGAATTTTTCTACACACTATACAGCATGTAGTGAACTGTCACGGGGCAACAGGTACAAATATTTTAGTCTAAAAATTCTCAAAAAAATTTTAACGGCTTTTCATAACCCCGATTCACAGAATCGTTTTTACTGCCAAATCGAGGGCGGTAACGAGCACTAACCCAATTGTTCTATTCGTTTCTTAATTTGCTCTATCTCTTTATTTAACTGCAATTTTCGGAGTTGTTTTTGTAACTCTTGTTTTCTGACAGGGTCATTTTCAACACCTATTTTGGTGTTCAAAATTGCAATTTTATCATTTAAACTATTTTCATCCATTTTTTGCCTTGTATTTGATTACGCATCAAAGTATATTTAGCTTTTACATAGATTTAATGCGTATTTTCTGAATTAAATATCTTACTTCACGTGGTAGATAAGTCAAAAAAAGAGCAAAAAAGTTCAATAAAAAATTTATTTACAACTTTGACCGCTACTTATAATTATTTATTTTTTTTCCTTTTCAAAGAAGGTTCACAAATCCTCATTACTGTTTTTTAAATAAAAGGGGGAGGGGGTGTAAAAATCAGCCTTACAACCTTCACAATCTAAAAACCATAATGGTGGCATGTACTCATTGCTATATTTTATTTTTACTTCCTTTCCGCAAAATACTTTCCACATTCCACCATTATGCGAAAGAAAATCAAATATTGGTTTTGTTAGACCAGGATTTAATTCTTTTAATTTTTCAAAATCAAACCTGTTTTTTGGACGGTCTAAACCGAATTCTTTTTTAAATTTTTCAATATAAAAGTCATTTTTATTTTTCATGTCTATTTTTTTAAATCATTTTTATTTTCGTTCCTGTTTTCGTAATGTAATTTTTCCACCCTTCCAAATCGAAAATTACGCTCTCCATGTAACTCATTTTAGAAAACCCAAATTTCAATGCAGTAATTAGTTTTTTCTTTTGACGGCAATTCGTGTAACAATGAAAATGGTTCTTACCACCTTTTACTTTTTGCTCAATAGAATAATAGAATTCAAGGTCTATTTGGTCTATTTCATCAAGTGCAAACTTCAAAACCTCATCTATCTCCTTTTCTGTATGATTACAACTTGGGTCAATAGAAAGTGCGTAAAAACGTTCCTTTTTATTACGTTTCCTTTGGAAATGGGGTATCAACAAATGATGTACTTGCCAACTATTGTTCTTATCCTTATGTATCATTAATTCACTTTTTTCAGTTATCAATGAAGCAATGATTTTTCTTACATTTCTCATTGTCATATTTACTTTAAGGCTGATTTCCTTCACCGTCATATACTCATTTATCATTTTTATTACATTTTTTATCGTACAACAAACCCATTAGGAACATCATTTAATTCCTCTAGGGTTGTCTTATTTTTATAAATATGTCGGAATTACGGAAAGTTCCGAAAGACATAAAATTTAATGGTGAAACCACGGTAAGAAATAACCGTGGTTACCATAAAAAATAAACAAATTGCGCTATTTGTTTGGTGAAAGCTTCGAAAGTGATTGCAGAATATTTTTCGAGTAATACCTTTTTCGATTACTAATTCGAAAATCAATTTTAATTCTACCATCACGCTCCATTGTGAGAAGTGTATTTTCGCAAATATTAAGCATCTGCATTACTTCTCTCGAATTGAGAATGTTTTTTTCCACTATGTAATAAGTGTTGAATAGGGGTTTCTTGTTATAACTTAGTTTCAATCATTACATCACCACAGCCCCTCAAGAGTGAAGATATCAACTTTATCAAAGTTACTAAGAAAATAAGGAAGTGTCAAGTTGAATATAAAAAAAGCAGTCGGGAAAATTCCTACGTTTTTTACTACGTTTAAAAAACAAAAACCCTTGCAAAACTAATGTTTACAAGGGTTTCATTTCTTTTAAAGTTGACCCACTAGGGCTCGAACCTAGACTCTTCTGGACCAAAACCAGACGTGTTGCCAGT
>CAZHPL010000014.1:23713-24463 GCA_964534495.1 uncultured Lishizhenia sp. | reverse complement strand
GATTTTACCCAAATATTTTGCATACAATGGAATCAATATCATTGCGAAAACACGCGAAAAAACATTCGCAAATCCATAAATCATTGTTTCACCAATGAAGCTTTTTATCTTACTCAAAACGAAAAATTATTTGTTGGTTAATCTTCTCAATCTAGGTTGTACCCTATACATCAATTTAACGAAAGAATTGCAAAAAGCAGAATTCAATTGCCATTCCCACTTGTTTTTATATTTCAAAAACAAAGGTTCTTTTGTTAATTCATATAGAATTTCTAAAAGCGGAATATGTATGTTTTTATGGTAATATTTTGTCGCACGTTCTTGTAAAAATTGATCATAAATCGACCAATACCCAGCGTCATATTTATGAATTGAATTTTTTAAAGTTGAAAGACAATCATCCATCATTTTTTTTACTTTTTCATCATTGGATACTCTGTATAAGTCAATAATTCCAAACAAAGTATAAACAAACCCATTCAGTACAAACGATGGAGTTGGGCTTGGGTATTCCTCTAGCCAAAAATTACCTTCTTTGTCGTATCTAGCAACTCCACCTTTTTCGTATGGAATGTAGAAATAATTGAAAATTTTCATGGAGATTGCAGTGTATTTTTCAATCTCATTTGTGAACTGACCGTATCTTAAAAATAAGGAAATAATTTGACCTTGATACATTGAAGAAACCCAACCCGGTAGTAATTCAAATCGTTTTGTTGGAAAGTTATTGCGCCAAATGTATGTACCTTC
>CAZHPL010000014.1:9144-23703 GCA_964534495.1 uncultured Lishizhenia sp. | reverse complement strand
ACACGCTCTTGAATCCTATTAATGTATTTTCTTAACTCTTCAATATTGTTTTCAAGCCATTCTACGCTAATTTGCAGGCGTTTCTTATTAGTTTCAATATCTTTTCCTTTCAAGATTAAATCATGTGCTATTAAGCCATATTGAATGATATAGATTTGATTGTAAATGGCATCCTCATCATAACCGAACATTGGAATTCCGTTTGCATCAAATTGCCCAAAATACTCACCTTCATAATGATGAATTGCTTCTGTAAAATCTTGATAGTATTCACCTAAATAATATTCCAAACTTACGTTACCTTTTGGTAAAGAAATATCTGTATTTGGTTTTTTAATGCGTTGATAGATTTTTTCCATTCTTTTGAAAGTATAATGTTTCTGCTTTTTTAAGCAGTTGATTCAAGTTATCAATCGTTTTGTTTTCAGATAATAAGTTACTTAATTTTTGTTTGGTTTTTTCAATCGTATCAACATCTAATGCCATTAAATTCTCTTGATTCAGGTCATTTTCAATTGAAAACACTTGGATTTCATTGTTGTTAAACCATTCATAAAAAGGACTTTCTTCTGATAAAAAAACTTTTACACCACCATACAAGAGCATTAAAATAGTTCCAAATCCTTGTTGACGTTTATGGGCAAGAATGGCAACGGAACAATTACTTAATAATTTAGTGTACTCACTCAACGACATGTAATTTGTTATGGATTCAAAATTTTCAGAAAAAGTCTTTTCCCCATATTCCATGATTTTTTTGCGATATGCTTCATCACCGTAACTAAGAGGAACAACTAACTTCCTGTTTTCGAGTGAAATCTTAGTCAGTTTAGAAAACACAAATTCGTGACGATTGCTAGGCGTACTTGAATTTCCAATTAAAATATCGTTTCCTTTTGATTTTAGTTGAGTATCACCTGAGAACAAATTTTCGATCGTTTGATAACAACCTTGATGTAAAATAGCATGATGTTTTATCACACTAGAAAGTAACTCAAAGTCATGTTTTAAAAAGAAAAAAGCGAAATCTATTTTTTTAATTGCTTTTGGATAAACGTATTTAAAGGTGTAATAATCAATTAATTTTTCTTTAAAGCTTTTTTTGACATGCACATTTGTTGAGTATTCTTGTTGATCTGCGTTGAAATATGCTGCAACATTGTATAACTCATATCCCCATAATCCCCAAATAAATACTTTATTTTTATAGGGTTTTTTAATACAACTTTTTGCTTTTTCATAACTCAATGCTTGAAAATAAATAATATCATTTTCTTGAATTATTTTATCTAATTCGCTTTCAGCATTGCCAATGTCAATCCAATTTATCTGATCGGAAGAGGTTTGATGATTAAACTTTGAGTTTTTCAATTGTTTAAGCATGAAAAAAGTTTGTTCAAAACCTTCAATTTTCTTGAACAATTCAACTGTCGAAGTTGTAATTATTGCATCATCAAATATGTGGGCAATTTTAGTCAAAATTTACTTTTTATAAAATTCGGCTATTTTCTCACAAATGTAATCTACTTGTTCTAAGCTTAATTCGTTATATAATGGAAGTCGTAAAAGCCTATCTTCGAAATAGTTTGAATTTGGCAAATCATCCCCAACATGTTTAGAAGCATAGAAATCACTTTTGTGTAAAGATAGATAATGGAACACAGCATGGATTTCATTTTCTTTTAAGTGTGAAATCAATTTTCCTCTTTCTTCCAAATCGCCAGCAAGGATATAAAACATGTGTCCATTATTCGTTGCATAACTTGGAATAACAGGCAGTTTTATATGGCCATCATTCGCAATTGCATTCAAATTTTCATAATATCTATTCCAAATACTGATTCTTTTGTTTTGAATCTCATCGATATGCATTAATTGAGCATAAAGATAAGCTGAAGTAATTTCTGACGGAAGGAAAGATGAACCCGTATCAACCCAACCATATTTATTGATTTCACCTCTAAAAAATCCCGCTCTATTTGTTCCTTTTTCCCAAATAATTTCAGCTCTTTTGACATATTCCTCTTTGTTAATTGTCAAAAGCCCCCCTTCTCCACATTGAATATTTTTTGTTTCATGGAAAGAAAAAGCACCGAAATCACCAATTGAACCTAAGTATTTTCCTTTGTATTTGCTTTTAATCGCTTGTGCAGCATCTTCTATGACAATCAAATTGTGTTTTCTAGCAATCTCCAAAATCGCATCCATATCACAAGCAACACCGGCATAATGAACCACTACAATTGCTTTAGTTTTATCCGTTACAAGCGCCTCGATTTTGCTCGGGTCGATATTTGGATTATCAGGTAGACTATCAGCAAAAACAATAGTTGCTCGCTCTCGGACGAAAGCTAATGCAGATGAAACGAATGTGTAACTAGGAACGATAACTTCATCTCCTGGTTCAATATTCGATAAAATGGCACTCATTTCTAAAGCATCTGTACAAGAGGTAGTCATGAGTGTTTTATGAAAATCGAAATTGGATTCAAAAAACTCTTGGCATTTTTTAGTATAAATTCCATTTCCAGAAATTTTTCCAGAATTGACAGCTTGGGTTACAAAAGTTGTTTCTTCTCCTGTTAAAAAAGGTTTATTGAAAGGTATCATAATGTGTTAAATTTTTTGTCTTTGTATTCGATAAATTTTAGTTCTAAATAATGATAAGATAAGTGACTAACTAAGAAAGTAATTCCAAGTGTTAACACGTATGCTAATACATTGAATAGTAAACTTCCATTTTCCACATATTTAATAATAAAAGGAAAAACTAAGAACATCACAAAAGGATGGTACATATAAATTCCGTAAGATATTTTACCTAAATGTGATAACCACTTGTTTTTTAGCGTGTATTCACTTTGTTTAGTGACAGTAGTTATTATCAACAAAATGAACAATCCAGCCAATGCTAAACTTTGAAAGTACATGTTTATTAATTGAACAGACATCAAGACTAAAATAATACAAATTAGTAAAAAGTAAAGAAAAGGAATTTTTGAAAGAACACTTCTAACTTTATCTTCATAATAAAACAAAAGATAACCCCCAATAGCCCCTATTGCCATGAATTCAAATGGGAAAATGGTAAGAACTTTTAAAGAGAAACCAATTAAAAGGAAAAGCAAACCCAAAAATGTAAGCAAGATATTTTTTCTAGAAAAGATCATAATAATGAGTGGCCAAAACAAATAGAATTGTTCCTCGACACCTACGGACCACGTTTGTGAACATCCAACTACAACCATTTTAAGATGTAATGCAATATTTGGAATAAATGTAAGGTACGTTAATAATGAAGTTGAGGAGTAATTTTCACTTTTCATAATTTGCGAAAAGTAATTCGAATTGTAATGAAAAACATCAAAATGATTAGCTAAAAAAGGGATAACAACAAAGCCTAAAAACATAATGATGTAGTATAAAGGCCAAATTCGAAACACTCTTCTTAAATAAAAGTTTTTTAAATTGATTTTCGAATGGTTTTCCTTTTCTCTTAACAAAAGATAGGTTATTAAAAAACCACTTAATACAAAAAACAAAAACACTCCGTTTTTTCCGATGTGTTCAATAAAAAAAGACAGTTTAGTATCATACAAACCATGAATTTTTTCTCTGAATTTATTCAATTCAATATGATGAAAAATTACTACTATTGCTGCAATAGCTCGCAATTCATTCAATCCATCAAAAAATATTTTTTTCTTCATTTTACTTTTCGTGCAGGTGAACCAACGTAAAGACCTGAGTCAGTTAAGTTTTTTGTTACTGTTGTAGCTCCACCTAAAATTATGTTATTACTAATCTTAATATTATCAATTATTGTTGAGTTAATTCCTACTGAACACATTTCGCCTATTTCAACAAAACCTGCTATAGCTACTCTTGGAGAATAGAACGAATGCCCACCAATATTACCATCATGTGAAAAAACACATCCTAAATTTATCATATTATTTGGTCCAATTTTCACATTCGCATCTATAATGCAGCCCGGGTAAAGTATACAACCATCTTCAATAGTAGCCGTTTCATCAACCCAACAAGAAGAGTGTATAATTTTACCTAACTTGATATTGTTTTCTTTCAAATGATAATACATTTTTCTTTTTTCTGGTAAAAATTTATATCCAATTCCAATCAAAATTTCATCAAATTCACCAGATTGATAAGCGGTAATTATTGCAGAAGAGGAACCTATAATTTTGAAACCATTTTTTTCTGTTTTAGATTCAAAATCATCAAAAAAAACAACTTCATTGTAATGACCGTCGCTTAATGCAAAATGTGCAACTTGCATTCCTAAGTCTCCAGAACCAATAATAGCTAGTTTTTTCAATGATAAAATTATTTGAACAGATTATTAAATTCGATTTTATGATCGCTTTGATAAATGTAATAACCATGTCTATCAGCGCTTTTTGCTAAGTTATCAGACTTATTACCGTCCACAGAATATTCTTTTATACTGGGATGATTTACATCGATTTTTGAATCAAAATCAGTTTCATTGCTCAAAAACAAAACACCTGAATAGTGATTTCCCATAGCATCTGGAGCAGTAAATTGTTTTAAACAGACATCGATAACTCCTTTTAAGAAGTCATATCCAGTTGATAGTTTTACAAGATTTGAACCTATGAAATCGCCGCCCATTCGAGCACCAATTTCATTTATGTAAATTTGAAAATCACTGGTTATAATTAACTCACAATGTGAAGCTCCAAATTTAATTCCTAATTGATCTAATGCTTTTAGTAAAATCACTTTGATTTGTTCTACGACTTCATTTGGGAGCGATGTTGGCTGATGATGTTCTAATTCTACAAAATGCGGACTTCCTGAGGTTACTTTATCTGTAAAAGCTAAAAAATAATGTTCGCCTTGGTTAGATATTGTTTCAACACTTATTTCATTTCCAGTAATAAATTCTTCAATGATTACTTGTCCGCAAAATGAAGCCTTTTTTGCTATTTGAAAAGCTGCAATAATATCTTCAAAAGAATTAACCTTTGTAACACCTAAACTGCCAGATCTATCAGATGGCTTGACAATCAATGGAAAATTAAAATCTGCTACTTGAACAATGTCTGTTTCATCTTCAATTAACGCATTTTTAGCAACAGGTAAATTTGCTGCTTCCAAAACACGTTTCATAGTGATTTTGTTAGTTGTACATTCAGATGAACTGATTGGGTTACCGACTAAGTTTAATTTTTCAGCTATATAATTAACGGTTGGAACAGCTACATCTGAAGCTATGGTTAAAATAGCATCAATCGATTGTTCTTTACAAATTTCTAAAATCGTGTCTTTTTCAATAATTGAAATGGGATAAAAGAAATCACATACATCTTTACATACAGCACCTTCAGGAATTGCAAAACAAATGCTTTGATATCCCAATTCTTTACATTTTAATACTAACGGTAATTGTAAATAACTCGCACCAATTATTGCAATCTTTTTCAAAATCAAAGTATTATGGTTTATATTTTTTTGATATCTTCAATGGAAGACACGAATTGATTATTTTTCCAATCTACAAATCCACCATTAACCCAAGGTTTAGCAATTTGTTTTGTCAAAAAGTCACGTTCCCACCCGTTTGGATTGTCTATTTTTTTTACCATTATCTCAAAATGCGCATCCATCAAACTTACACCGTTTTTCGCTGCCCAAAAAGCAGAATATCGTTGAATCCCTGCATTTAATGTTTCTTTGGTGGCATGAATACCGTTTACTCTAAATGTCCAATTCACCCAATTCGAGCCATAAATATATTTATCGGGCATGCCTTTTTGATTAATTATTGGTAACCACGTTCTTTTCCCGTCTTTATCAACGTAAACGACGGCAACAATGTGCTTATAACCTTTGAAATGAATGGATTCAGAAAATACAGGATGACTAGTTATACCAAACAGTATTTTGAACGAGTTTGAATATATTCCGATACCACGTTCAATTGTTCGGTCTACAAAAGTACCGCTAATACCTACTTTTTCTCTTGCCCATTTTGCACACCATGAATTATACAAAAGTGTAAATTGAACAAGTGTTATGATAATGAGTGTGTATTTAACTCCGCTGATTTTCAAGTCCTCAACTGTATAATTTTTCAAGACTTTAACTTCACTATCTTTTTTAGGTATAATCATTGGAGTAAATCCGCAATTGTCTTCTGTACAACGTTCCGTGTTCCTGTTTTTTGCAACGTATCCATAAACTGCAACTCCAATGTGATATATGCCAGGAATATTCAATATCAAGTATAAGGGAAATAAATAGAAAATACGCTTCATTACTTGAAGGTAAGTGTCAAACCCGACAAAAACTTTACCATTACTATTTACACTGTAAATATTGTCCAACAGTTCGTCATAGCTATATTTTTCAAGAGCTTTTTCGGTTTGTGAATCGTATTGAACGGTTTTAAATTCAATTTTCCCCATCCAATCAAAATGAGTAACAATTAGTTTTGTTTTTAGACAAAGAGGACATTCTTTATCGTAATAAAAAATCATCGTAGGTTTAGGGATTTTAACCGAAAACAATTTCTTCCACCAACCAACAGGAAGAATTAGAAGATAAACACAAACAACCGTTAAAGCAAACCAAGGAATTGGGAATTGCATTAGTATTCCCAAGTGAAGTATACAACCTAAAATAAAGAAAGGGATTCTGAATGGTTTGAAGAAAAACAAAAACACAAATACTGTTTCAAAAACGATGGTGCACCATCCAACTAACTTCATAATGTATTCCTGATTCAAAAACCATGAAAGATTGATGTGTGAAATCATAGGTAATGAAGAGGGATGCCATGATCCTAAACCACTTTTCCACATGGGTGAAGCCATTTTGTAAAATACAGAGTCAAAATAGACTAACCCAATTCCTACAAAAGGTAGAAGGTAGTAAAATATTTGCCCAACTTCTTTAGGCGGATTGTATTGTACATTCGTTGTTGAATATTTAATTTTAGTTCGCAATCTATCCAATGATAGACACTTGCTTATCGGCATGAAAATTAAAAAGAAGTTAATACCGGCATAAGCATAAAAAACATGGTATTCAAAATGCTTCATTGTAGACATCAAAATAACTGTCATTAAGTAATTGATGATGGCATTAAACCTTGTGTAAAATCCAAACGTAAGAAATAGTACGGAAATCATCCATATTCCTATTGGAATACCAAATTCAATTTCAGAAGGAGATATGTAAGGTATGTTATCAAATATCAAATGCCTGAAATAGAACATTTGGGATATTTCACATAAAAGTACCAATGAGTACGCAATTCTGAAAACAGCTAATCCAGTTCCATCAATCTGCTTTGTGTAAGAACGTTTAATTGCTTCGTTTAATTTTTTAAACATAGTATTAGATTTAGTTGAAAATATTTTAATCTGATTTTTTGGAAGGCATAGTTTAAATGTAGTTGTTAAGTTTTATTAAAAATCAGATTGCAAAAATAGATAAAGACACTTGTTTTTAAAGAATTATGTTGCTTTTTTTTTATAATGAATTGAAATACAGATGGCTTTTTTCATAAATTCTAATGGATAAATAATGCTTTATTAAATTTTCCCAAAACAAAATATCTGCCGTTCAAAAAAAAAATATGTGAATTTCAGTTTGTTAATTCAGAAAAAAAAGAATTAGAATTTATATCAAGTATCCATAAAAAATTGAAATGCAACTCTTTAAACATTTGTTCGTTGATGGCTAAATTGTATTTTTGTAAGTTGTAATTTATTTTAATACTGTTTCAAATCATGTATAGGAGTTGTATAAAATAAAATAAATGTTTTTGATAATTAATAAAGATATATTTTTATCTTTCAGTTGTTGGGGATTTTAAAGAAGATATTGAGAAATGAAAAACGTGAAAATTATTGTATTGTTCTTGTTTTTAACTTCTACTTTGATAGGACAAGTAAGTTTAACAAAACCTGCCGATGGATTTGTTACAAACAATACTTCTGTTTCATTTGAATGGAACATTGCACAAAACATTCAATACTATGAACTTTTGATGGCATCAAATGTGAATTTCACTAACCCTACTCTTACAACATATACAGATGCACAATGTAGTTTAACATTACCAGCTGGTAGATATTATTGGAAAGTTAGAGTGAAAAATAGTGATGGTAGTTTCACTAATTGGTCTCCTTATCGAATGTTTGATATAATTGATTTTTCAACAATTGGTACCCTATCTGCATGGTTTACAGCAGGAAACTCTGTGGTTGTAGATGGTTCAAATCGAGTTTCTCAATGGGGAGATGTTAATGGCGTTTATAATTTAACTCAAGCAACAAGCACTTTACAGCCATTATTACAAGCGAATTCATTGAATGGATACCCATCGGTTTATTTTGATGGCACTAGACAAATTGGTAATTCAAATTCATTGACAATTGGAACCTTTTTTACTGTTTTAAAACATCAAAACAACAGTTCAACAAATTATATTGCAACTGGATTATCAGCTGCAACTGCAAATCCCCGATTTGGAATTTCTTTTAATGGGTTTTCTATAAATACAACAACTTCGACTTTGTTTAATGCTACTGAATTACAGGTGTTAAATGCCGGATCTACCACTGTGCCAGCTAATACTTGGAAAATAATTTCAGGAAAGAAAACTTCCACTGCAACGACAATGGCCAATTTTCAGATGTCGCCTACACATTCAGCATATTCTAGATTAACTGGAAACATTGCAGAGCAAATTTCATTTTCGACGCTTTTGTCTACAGCAAATCTTTCTTTGGTAAATAGTTATTTACGGCATAAATATTTTCCTCCAGTAAATCTTGGTAGAGATGTTGTGGTAAGTTATGGTTTTGCTCCTGTAGTTTTATCCACTCAACCATATAGTACTTATTCATGGTCAACAGCACAAACAACTCAGTCAATATCTGTTAGTGAGTCAGGGAATTATTCAGTTAGCGTGGTAGATGATTTAGGTTATACTACTTCAGATACTGTTTCTGTTCAATTTCCTACAATAAATTTCCCTGCTAACACAACAATATGTCAAGGTCAGTCTATTACTTGGAATACAAATTTAACAGGCTCATATACTTATTTATGGAACAATGGGGCAACTACGGCAAGTTTATCTATTTCATCGCCAGGCACTTACTTTGTTACTGTAACTGATATCAATGGTTTTTTCAAAACATTTCCTTCTAGATCGTTTACTGTAGATGATTTTCCAAATCAAATTAGTTTAGGACAAGATGTCTCAACATGTAGTGGGAATTCTATTGCTTTAACCCAAGGTGCAAATTTAGTTGTAGGTTATCAATGGAACACTAATCAAACAACGAGTTCCATACAAGTTACAACAACAGGAAATTATTCGGTGACAGTAGTAAATAGTAATGGCTGTTCAGCAAGCGATGAGATTCATGTTGATATCCAAGGGGAATCACCAATTATTCAATATTCTTTCCCAACAACTGTGTGTGTTAATGCTCCATTTACTTACACGGACAATTCGACTGTAAATGGTTCGAACATATCAGGAGTTCATTGGGTTTTTGGAGATAACACGACGTCTGATTTGAGTACAGGAACAAAGCAATACGTTTCAGCCGGGAATTATACGGTAAATCTAACAGTATCAAGTGTTTCAGGATGTTCCAATACACAGGCATTTCAAGTTTCAGTTAAGCCCAATCCACAATCAAATTTTACCGTTCCAAGTTTTTGTACAGGTTTTCCTGTGACCTTGACGAACACCAGTTCAACTTCAATTGGTGGCGGTGCAATAACAGCGAATAATTGGTCTGTTAACAATCAATCAGTTGGTTCAAGTTCTGAATTAACCTATACCTTTCCAACAAATGGAAGTTATGATGTTACCTTAACTATAAGTGATGCAAATGGATGTTCAGGAACAACAACAACAAGCGTTTCATCAACAAATAACTACCCCGTTCCAGCTTCCCCAAGTTTAATTTCACCCTTTAACGGAGCAACAATTACAAATGGAACAGGAACACTATTTGAATGGACAGCCCAAGCCAATACATCTAATTACCAATTTGAGTTGTCGTCAACAGCTGATTTTAGTTCAATCGTATATCAAACATCAGTTACAAGTTCAACTATCAATTATACACCTACCGCAATAGGAAATTATTATTGGCGAGTAAAAAGTCAAAATTTATGTCAACTAGGTGGAACAAGTGAAGTTCGTCAAATTCAAGTTATTGGAATAAATACGGGCTTAAGTTTATGGTTGCGAGCAGATGCTGGTACAACAGCTGTAAGTGGAGCAATAAGTCAATGGTCTGACCAAAGCGGAAATGGAAATCATACAACGCAATCAAGTGCTAGTTTGCGTCCAACAATACAAACAAGTGCACAATTTGGAAGCAAACCAGTTATACGTTTTGATGGTTCAGATGATGTGTTAACAGGAACCACAATTCCGAATTTAAACACGGAAAATTTAACGGTATTAATCGTTTCATCAGGACAATCACAGACAGGAACATTGGGCGGTTTGTTTGCAGTTGGGCCAACATCCAGTGGATTCTCAGTTTCACGAAGTATTACTACTAACGTACAAGCATTTCGAGTTTGGGCAAATAACACAACTCAATTAACAAGTGCAGCAAATTCGGCTCCAACGTCAGGATATACACCGAAATTATTGACAGTAAACAGAGAGGTGAATGTGCAAGGTAAAATGTTTTTGAATGGTGTATTACAAGCAACAACAACGAATACCGCATTTTTAAGTTCATTTACAAATACAGCGTTTCAAATAGGTAAAATGCCAAGTTATCAAACTCTAAATGGTGACATAGCTGAAGTTTTGGTGTATAACAGAGTATTGAGTTCTAGTGAGCAAACAGAAATTGAAAAATACCTAATGGACAAATATGCTCCACCAGTGAATTTGGGGGCCGATATCAATAATAGCTATGGTTTTTGTGATTTGACTTTGGCACCAACTACTGGATATTATACCAATTATTTGTGGAGCAATGCAGCAACAACCTCTTCAATTACTGTAAATAATCCAGGAACATATTGGTTGCAAGCTACAGATGTTTTTGGGAGGTTATCCTATGATACAATTGTTGTAAGTCGACCTCATTATGCTTCAATAAATCTAAATAATCAATTAGTTTGCTTTAATGATTTACCAACAATTACAGCCTCATTGCCAAGTGGTGATTACACTTTTTCGAATTGGAGTGATGGTGTATTAACTCAAACAAGGACTTTAAATGCAGATGGTAATTTGAGTTATGTTGTAAAAGACAATCAAAATTGTGTTTTGAGTTCAAATACAGCAGTTATAACATTTGATGCAAGTTTGCAAAATACAACTTTTGGAGGAGACACAACTTTATGTGCTGGAAATTCAATACAACTCCTAAATACGCTTCCTATCAATACAATTTACCAATGGAGCACCAACCAAACAACGAGTTCCATACAAGTTACATCAACAGGAAATTATTCGGTGACAGTAGTAAATAGTAATGGTTGTTCAGCAAGCGATGAGATACATGTTGATATCCAAGGGGAATCACCAATTATTCAATATTCTTTCCCAACAACTGTGTGTGTTAATGCTCCATTTACTTACACGGACAATTCGACTGTAAATGGTTCGAACATATCAGGAGTTCATTGGGTTTTTGGAGATAACACGACGTCTGATTTGAGTACAGGAACAAAGCAATACGTTTCAGCCGGGAATTATACGGTAAATCTAACAGTATCAAGTGTTTCAGGATGTTCCAATACACAGGCATTTCAAGTTTCAGTTAAGCCCAATCCACAATCAAATTTTACCGTTCCAAGTTTTTGTACAGGTTTTCCTGTGACCTTGACGAACACCAGTTCAACTTCAATTGGTGGCGGTGCAATAACAGCGAATAATTGGTCTGTTAACAATCAATCAGTTGGTTCAAGTTCTGAATTAACCTATACCTTTCCAACAAATGGAAGTTATGATGTTACCTTAACTATAAGTGATGCAAATGGATGTTCAGGAACAACAACAACAAGCGTTTCATCAACAAATAACTACCCCGTTCCAGCTTCCCCAAGTTTAATTTCACCCTTTAACGGAGCAACAATTACAAATGGAACAGGAACACTATTTGAATGGACAGCCCAAGCCAATACATCTAATTACCAATTTGAGTTGTCGTCAACAGCTGATTTTAGTTCAATCGTATATCAAACATCAGTTACAAGTTCAACTATCAATTATACACCTACCGCAATAGGAAATTATTATTGGCGAGTAAAAAGTCAAAATTTATGTCAACTAGGTGGAACAAGTGAAGTTCGTCAAATTCAAGTTATTGGAATAAATACGGGCTTAAGTTTATGGTTGCGAGCAGATGCTGGTACAACAGCTGTAAGTGGAGCAATAAGTCAATGGTCTGACCAAAGCGGAAATGGAAATCATACAACGCAATCAAGTGCTAGTTTGCGTCCAACAATACAAACAAGTGCACAATTTGGAAGCAAACCAGTTATACGTTTTGATGGTTCAGATGATGTGTTAACAGGAACCACAATTCCGAATTTAAACACGGAAAATTTAACGGTATTAATCGTTTCATCAGGACAATCACAGACAGGAACATTGGGCGGTTTGTTTGCAGTTGGGCCAACATCCAGTGGATTCTCAGTTTCACGAAGTATTACTACTAACGTACAAGCATTTCGAGTTTGGGCAAATAACACAACTCAATTAACAAGTGCAGCAAATTCGGCTCCAACGTCAGGATATACACCGAAATTATTGACAGTAAACAGAGAGGTGAATGTGCAAGGTAAAATGTTTTTGAATGGTGTATTACAAGCAACAACAACGAATACCGCATTTTTAAGTTCATTTACAAATACAGCGTTTCAAATAGGTAAAATGCCAAGTTATCAAACTCTAAATGGTGACATAGCTGAAGTTTTGGTGTATAACAGAGTATTGAGTTCGAATGAGCAAACAGAAATTGAAAAATACCTAATGGACAAATATGCTCCACCTGTAAATTTGGGAGCAGACATTACTTCTAATTATGGTTTTTGTGATACAATATTGCAAACAAGTGGCTATTATTCTACCTATAACTGGAGCACAGGTGCAACAACACCAACCATTTCAGTAAACCGCCCAGGAACGTATTGGTTGCAAGCTACAGATGTTTTTGGTCGTATTTCTCGTGATTCCATTCAAATAATTCGACCTGTTTATGACTCGATTCGAATGAATGACCGTGTGGTGTGTTATAACAATCTAGAGTATTTTACGCCGCAATTACCTTATGGTCAATATTATTTCGATCATTGGAGTGATGGAAGCACTGATCCAAATAGATTCTTATACGATAATGAAGTGATTTCTTATACACTCAGAGACAATAGAAATTGTACGTTTACAACAAATACTGCTTCAATTACAATCGATCATTCCTTAGAAGGGATTTCTTTGGGAGTTGATACTTCATTGTGTGTTGGAAATTCGATTTCACTAGTTTCTTCTGATTCTAGTATTATATACTACATGTGGAATACAGGCAATAATCAAGCTGTACAATTCCTTGATACTTCAGGCGAATATATTTTAGATGTTTATAATGCAAATGGTTGTACGAATAGAGATTCAGTTAACATCTCTATCATCGGTTATGCGCCAACTTTGGTATATACTATTCCTACTACGTTTTGTCAGTTTGCTCCATTGTCGGTTGTAGAGTCAAGTTTCGTTCCCAATGGTGGTACAATTAATCAAGTGCAGTGGTATGTTGACTCCGTTTTGGTTTCTTCGAACACGAATTTGAACACACTTTTCAGTACGGTGGGTACCCATGAAATCCGCTTGGATGTAACTGCAGCCAATACATGTCGTTCGATTGGAGTAAATCAAATTTTAGTAAATCCAAAACCAAGTGTGAGTTTCACTACTCAATTTGCTTGCCCGTATCAGCAAATGTTGTTTACGCCAAGCAATGCTGTTAATGTTTCAATTAGCCAATACGCTTGGAATTTCGGCCAACCTTCATCAGGAGCTTCTAACACCAATCAGTCGGTGAATCCTTTCCATGGATATGGAACGGCAGGAATGTACAATGTTGAACTAAAAGTGGTTGATGCAAATGGATGTAAAGACACAACTCTTCAAACTATTGAAGTTATCCCAGCCCCAATTGCTGATTTTTCAGTGACTTCTGGCTGTCAAGGTCAAGAGATTACTTTAATTGATAATTCTTCAATAGCAGGCACAAACACAATTGCTACAAAAGTTTGGAATTATGGTGACGGTACCTCTGCAACAAATCCTACAAGTCCTAAAATCTACTCTGAATTAGGAACTTATTCTATTTCACTCATAACAATTGGAAGTAATGGCTGTGTGGATACAACTGAAAATTCGGTTACCATAAATGCAGTTCCTGTTTTAGATTGGCAACTTTCTGCAAGTTGTAAAGGAGTAGCAACGAGCTTCGAGAGTTTATCTACAATTCCTGTAGGAAGCATTGATTCGACTGCATGGCTAGT
>CAZHPL010000014.1:8574-9134 GCA_964534495.1 uncultured Lishizhenia sp. | reverse complement strand
AACCTTCAATATCCGTTTGAAGGAACAAGTGGGGCTTATACGTTTGCAACAACAGGGGTTCAATATTTAAATTTACATACAGTAAGTGATTTAGGTTGTGCGAAGGATACATTGATTATTGTAAATGTAAATCCTGAAATTAAGGTTGATTTCAATTACTCTCCTTCAAATGTGGTTGCGGGTGTTCCCATACAATTCTCAAATTTAAGTACTGGAGCGACTGAATTCGAGTGGGATTTAGGAGATGGTAGTCAAGTCTTGAACAGTGAAAATATAAGTTATACCTACAATTCGGGTGCAGCAGGATATCAGGTTTGGGTAACGTTAAAAGGTGAAAATGAATTAGGATGTCGAGATTCAATTATCAAGTCGTTTATTTTAGACACTGCGGATTTGGATTTACAGGTTTCACAATTGTTTTTCCAAGAGATGAATGGCTATAATAAAATTGGAGTTGAGTTAAAAAACAAAGGTTCTATTACAATTGATAAAGTGAATGTAAACCTTACTAATCAAGATAATTTGAACATTCAAGAAACTTGGCAAGGTGAATTATTACC
>CAZHPL010000014.1:0-8564 GCA_964534495.1 uncultured Lishizhenia sp. | reverse complement strand
GCTTCTGTTGCATCGTATATTTCTTCTCAAGATGAAATAGATGCCTATTATTGTGTTGAAGGTGAAGTGATTAATAATCAGTTGACAGAACTTAAAACGGAAAACAATTCCATTTGTTATAATCTTGAAGGTGATGGCGCAGTCTTTTTGAGTTTATATCCAAATCCAACAGAAACGGAAGCGGCATTAAGCTTGTTGATTGCTGCAACTGAAGAGAATCCTGTAGCTTTAACAATTCAATTGTATGCAGAGAATGGTACGTTGATACAAACAATTGCGGATGGAATTTCAGTACTTAATGGTGTTCATACGTATCCCATTAACTTGTCAAATGTGAGTAGAGGCTTGTATTTCTGTAAGGTTTCAGATGGAACAAAATCTAAAACACTTCGATTGATTCGTTGGTAGAAAGTCCTATTTTTTAGCTTTTCTTTTTTCCAATGCTTCGTAAACTACATGCTGAATTTCAGTACGAACGTGCATGTCTCGTATTTTCCAGTTGTCAGCATCTGGGTTTACACGATTGGATAGGAATACAAATACAAATTTAGTTTCGGGATCAACCCACGCTAACGTGCCCGTAAATCCTGAAGGGCCATAACTGGATTGTGAAGCGGATTTATCACAGGTTCCACCACCAGAAGCGTTTGGTCGGTCAAATCCTGCTCCTCTACGATTACCTGGAAACTGCTGTTGGGTATAAACATCTGCGGTTTTAGCATTGAAAAACTGGATTCCCCCGTATTTTCCCTTATTCAGAAATAATTGCATCACTTGTGCTAGATCTCCAGCATTACTGAATAAACCAGCATGACCTGCTACACCGCCTAGCATAGCCGCACCTTGATCGTGTACATATCCGTGAATCAGTTGATTGCGAAAAATTTTATCGTTTTCAGTTGGTGCAATTTCGTCTTTTGTAAACTTATTTAGAGGTAAATAGCCAAGTCTTTGTAAGCCCATTTTACTGTAGAAATTTTTGTCAAGAAATATGTTTTGTTTTTCGTTGATAAGCGTGTCATTTATTTTTTGAATGAAGTAAAAACACAAATCGGAATATTCATATTTCTTTTCTCCGAGTTTTGATTGAACAATTTGCTTGTAAATAGAATCGTTGTAACTGTTTGAAATATAAATGTTTTCCGCCACTTTTGTCGTGAAGCCCTCTTTCTCAGTTTCTGAAAACACATTGGAATCCAATTTACCGTTAACAAGTAGTTTTTTGTAAAAGGCGATCCACGGTGTAAAACCAGCTTGATGTGCCATCATATCTTTAATCACAACATTTGCGAAAGGCGTATTTTCAGTAAGTTTGGGTAAATAATGTCCAAGTGTTTTTTCCAATGAAAACTTATTTTCACTATGCAAGTGCATTGAAAGTAGGGTAGAAGCTGCAATTTTGGTAACGGAGGCAATGTCGTATAAATCAGTGTTTTTAACCTTAGCTTTGTTCTCGTTAGAAAGATAGCCATACGATTTTTGCAAAATGAATTGAGTGTCAACACATACAGCAATCTGACATCCTGGGAATGCACCTTTATCCATTGCATTTTGAACAATGCTATCGATGGCTTCAAGGTCTTTGGGTTGAATACCAACCATTTCAGGCGAACCGTATCGCAACCTTCCATTTGCTGCATAATGAAATCCATCACCTTTGTGAAAATGATCACCAATAGCTACTTTAAGTTTTCCCTTTGCAGGAACGGCACCCACCACAATTTGAGCCGTTTCTTCTTGTGCCAATGGATGATTTTCGAAAGCAAGTATAAGTGCTTCAGATCTGGTATGTTCTATTTTTTTCAAATTGTTTTGAGGTCCAAAAACAATCAATGTAGTAGGGTGTTTATGTAACAAATGGTTCAATAATTCAATTGATTCAGATGTGAAATTTAGTGTGTCTTTTGCATCGGCATGAATACTTACAATCAATCGTTCGTGCTTTTTGAGATTATGTTCAATTTGTTCCAGCTCATCCAATGATTGCAGGTGTTTTTGAAAATCCAGTTTCCCGAATCGCTTGTACATGTTGACAAAAGCTGTATCGCTTCCTCCAATCGAAATATGTGCCGTTGGAACATCCATTGCCGAAAATGGAAGCAATTTTTTGTGATCTTTAAGAACCACGATTGACTGTTGAATGATTTGGCGTTGTTGCCATTCTGGGAGGCGATTTAGGGTGTCAAAAGGACTTGATTTCCATTTTTTTGGAGAAATGTTTAATCCGTTTGTCCGAATTGATGTACGGTCTGCGTCAAAAAACGAATAGAAAACACCCAAAGAAATAACCGCAATCGCAGCAGCCAATTTAGTTATGATACTTTTTTTTAGCATATTTAATTTGACACAAATATCCGACCAATTTTTGAAAGATGGTTTTTTGTGTCTCAAATTGCACTAAATAGTTTGATAATGTTAACGTTTTGGAAAAAAAATGTGTCAATGTTTAAAACTTAGAATTATTCCAAAAAAGGCGCAAAGGCTTGTTAAATAAAATAAACGTCTTTTTAACACTAAGTAATTTAGTTCAAAAACTGCACGAAACCTTTGAATTTAAAGGGTTTTAGGGTTTGATTTTTCGATAAGTCAATTAAATTTGCACCATAAAATTAGCTTAAGCTACAAAAAAAAGAACATGGAACTATTAGGTAAATTTGGTGCAAATGCGGATTTGGGTGCATCGATTGATTTGTCCAATTTGGGAAATCAATTCTGGAACTTAACGCCAGCTGAACTAGTTGAAGATTGTATCCTTACAGGTGAAGGAATGCTAACAGATACAGGTGCTTTGGCAATTGAAACGGGTGAATTTACAGGCCGATCGCCGAAGGACAGATTTATTGTTCGTGACGAAAAAACAGAAAATGCAGTGTGGTGGGGAGATATCAATATTGGTGTAACTCCAGATCAATTTGACGCACTTTACAATCGAATGAAAGCTTATTTAGAAGGTAAAGATGTATATGTTCGTGACTCGTATGCTTGTGCAGATGACAAATTCAAAATGAACATTCGTGTTGTAACTGAATTGCCTTGGTCAAATTTGTTTGCTTACAACATGTTTTTACGTCCATCGGATGCTGAATTAGAAAACTTCGCTCCAGATTGGCATATCGTGTGCGCTCCAGGTTTCAAAGCTGATCCAAAAATCGATGGAACACGCCAACACAATTTTGCAATATTGAACTTTACCCGTAAGATGATTATCATCGGCGGTACAGGTTATACAGGTGAAATTAAGAAAGGAATTTTCTCTGCTTTGAATTTCATTTTACCACATGAGAAAAATGTATTGTCTATGCACTGTTCAGCCAATATTGGTGAAGCAGGTGACACAGCTATTTTCTTCGGTCTTTCAGGAACAGGTAAAACGACTTTATCTTCTGATCCAAATCGCCGTTTGATTGGTGATGATGAGCACGGTTGGAGCGACAATACCGTTTTCAACTTTGAAGGTGGCTGCTACGCTAAAACAATTGACTTGTCAAGAGAAAAAGAACCACAAATCTATGATGCCATCAAATTTGGAGCATTGTTAGAAAACATTGGTTTTGAAAATGAATCATCTACACCAGATTATTCAGATGGTTCAATCACTGAAAATACACGCGTTTCTTACCCAATTCACTACATCGATAATATTGCTGTTCCATCTATTGGTGGTGCACCGAAAAATATTTTCTTCCTTACTGCAGATGCATTTGGTGTATTGCCTCCAATTTCTAAATTAACGAAAGAACAAGCAATGTATCACTTTATGTCAGGTTACACTGCAAAAGTTGCTGGTACTGAAGTAGGAATTACAGAACCAACTACAACTTTCTCAGCAGGTTTTGGAGCTGCATTCTTGCCATTACACCCCGCTAAATACGCTAAGTTATTGGGAGAAAAATTAGACGGATCAGGTATCAATGTTTGGTTAATCAATACAGGTTGGACAGGCGGTTCATACGGGGTTGGAAGTCGCATGAAATTGTCTTACACTCGTTCGATGATTACGGCTGCTTTGACTGGAAAATTGGATAACGTGGAATTTGAAAAACTTCCGGTTTTCGATTTAGCTTTCCCGACAAGTTGTGAAAACGTACCTTCTGAATTGTTGAATCCACGTAATACTTGGGAAGACAAAGCAGCTTACGATGAAACGGCAAATAATCTTGCAGGAAAATTCGTTAAGAATTTTGAAAAATACGCATCAGAAACTAGCGCTGATATTTTAGCAGCAGCACCGAAAGTTTTGGCATAAATCTATCAATCAACAAGTAAAAGAAAAGGGGCGAGAATTTAATTTCGCCCCTTTTTTTAATTCTTACAAATCAGAATTTTTGATTTTCTGAGTTTTTTTACCTCAATTGACTTGCTGTAATTTAGTAGAAATTGCAGTGTTGAGTCTTTGGGTTGTAATCCGTTTTTTTCTGTAAGTAATGTTTCTTGAGAGTACTTTTGCATCATAGGCTGTTAGCGTTTTTTCTATAACGCATTGCTTTGTGGTTTATTATGTCAGAATAAAAAAATAATTGCATTTTTCTTGAATGACTTTTTTGCTGTTTTTTGTCAAAGAATAAACCTAATTCTTCAATTCCATAAACTTGTTAATGTTCTTTTTTCGTCGCTTTTGATGTCAAAAAAATCCAAAGGCTTTCCATTGGTTTTCTGTATATTTGCAGTCCATTTTATCAACAAGTAAATACCTAAACTATGAGTCATTCGATTAAGCCCGGAGTTGCTACCGGAGATGAAGTTCAGGCAATATTCCAATATGCCAAAGAAAAAGGCTTTGCGTTGCCAGCTGTAAACGTTACGAGCACGAGCACTGTTAATGGTGTAATAGAAACAGCTGCGAAATTAAATGCGCCAGTGATTATCCAATTTTCAAATGGTGGAGCACATTATTACGCAGGAAAAGGTTTGTCTAATAAAGATGAAAAAGCAGCGATTTTAGGCGCTGTTTCCGGAGCTAAACACGTACACATGTTGGCCGAAGCTTATGGAGCAACTGTTATTTTGCACACTGACCATTGCGCCAAGAAATTATTGCCTTGGATAGATGGTTTATTAGAAGCGGGTGAAGAACATTTTCGTCAGTACGGAAAACCTTTGTATAGCTCACACATGATTGACCTTTCTGAAGAACCGATTCATGAAAATATCGAGTTGTGCAAAAACTATTTAGAGCGCATGAGCAAGATGGGGATGACCTTGGAAATCGAATTAGGTATTACAGGTGGTGAAGAGGATGGTGTCGACAACACGGACGTTGATAACGCAAAATTGTATACGCAGCCAGAAGAAGTTGCTTATGCTTACGAAGAATTAATGAAAGTTTCACCTCGTTTTACAATTGCTGCTGCATTTGGAAATGTACACGGTGTTTACAAACCAGGAAATGTGAAATTAACTCCGATAATCCTCAAAAATTCACAGGATTATGTTCAACAAAAATACAATACAGGTCACAATCCAGTTGATTTTGTATTCCACGGCGGTTCTGGTTCAACTGTAGAAGAAATCCGAGAAGGAATCAGCTATGGGGTGATCAAAATGAACATTGATACAGATCTTCAGTTTGCATTTACAGAAGGTGTTCGTGATTACATGACTTCAAAGATTGATTATCTTCGTACCCAAATTGGTAATCCAGAAGGGGATGATGTGCCGAATAAAAAGCACTATGATCCACGAAAATGGTTGCGTGAAGGTGAACTTACATTCAACAAACGCCTTGAGCAATCATTTGCGGATTTGAATAATGTAAATACGCTTTAAAATAATTTATATGAGTTGGTTTAAAAGAAACAAAGAGGGGATAACAACCTCGACAAGTGAGAAAAAAGAAACGCCTGAAGGTCTTTGGGTACGTTGTTCGAACTGTAAAACTTTGTTTACTAGCGATGATTTTGCAAAGAACAGTTACGTGTGTGACCGTTGTTCTAATCACGAAAGAATCGGCTCAGAAGAATACTTTCATTTGATTTTTGATGAGGGTAAATACGAAGAATTGGACAAAGATTTGACTTCGGGTGACCCACTTCAATTTGAGGATACCAAGAAATACACCGATCGTATCAAAGCGACGCAAAAATCAACCGGTTTAAAAGACGCCGTTCGAACAGCCAAAGGAAAATTGGAAGGTATGGATTTTGTGATAGCTGCCATGGATTTCAATTTTATTGGTGGTTCGATGGGATCAATAATGGGAGAAAAAATGGCACGTGCTATTGACGAGGCAATTCGCATGAATGCACCTTTCATGATTATTTCTAAATCGGGTGGTGCACGTATGATGGAAGCAGGTTATTCATTGATGCAAATGGCAAAAGTTTCAGGGAAATTAGGACAATTGGCGGAAGCGAAATTACCTTACATTTCTTACTTAACCGACCCAACAACTGGTGGTGTTACTGCTTCTTTTGCCATGTTAGGTGACATCAATATCGCTGAGCCAGGAGCCTTGATCGGTTTCGCAGGTCCACGCGTAGTGAAAGAAACCATTGGACGCGATTTACCAGACGGATTTCAAACTTCTGAATTTTTGTTAGAACATGGATTCTTGGATTACATCATTGATCGTACAGAAATCCGTGAAAAACTTTCGATGTCATTGAAAATGTTCATGAAATAAAATGAATCTCAAAAAATAGAAAAGGACTGCTTGAAAAAGTGGTCCTTTTTTTATGTAATAAAATGCAAAAGTTAAGTTTTTATGTAATAACTTTGTAATTACAAAAGCCAAGATATGGAAGTTTCTGTTATTTCAGTTGGCAACTCGAAAGGTATTCGTTTGTCAAAAACAATTATTGAAAAATACAATATTGAAGATAAGCTCGAATTGATATTGGAAGATGGTTATTTTATACTCAAACCTAAACCTGAACCAAGAGTCGGGTGGGAGCAAGCATTTCAGGAAATGAGTAAGAATGGTGAAGACGATTTGTTGATGGATGATGTGTTCGATGATGAAAATTTTGAAGAATGGACCTGAAACAATATCAAGTTGTTTTAGTGAATCTTGATCCAACTGTAGGAAGTGAAATCAAGAAAACAAGACCTTGCGTGATCATTTCACCTGACGAAATGAATAAGTTTTTACGCACGATTGTAATAGCACCGATGACAACAAGTTCTAAATCATATCCGACAAGAGTTCAAGTTGTACAAGGCAATAAAAAAGGTTGGGTTGTCATTGATCAGATTCGAACCATTGACAGAGAACGTATCGTTAAAGTATTTTCAAAACTAACAAACACTGAAATCAAAAAAATCAAGGAAATAATAAAACTAACTTTTGTTGATTAAGGCATACTGTTCATCTTATCCAAGCAACGTTTCATGTTTACTTTGTCGCCTATTTTTTCATAATTAATCGCATTGTTTCTCCAAGCACGTTTTTCATTTGGATATAAGCGAATGATAGTGTTGTTGTATTCAATAGATTTAGCATATTCGCCTAACATCCCATGACAATTAGCAATATTTAAAAGCACATCTAAATGCGATGGATTCATAGAAAGTACCTTTTCAAAAGTGCCAATTGCTTTTTTATATTCACCGTTGGAAGCTTGGGTATATCCTAGTCTGAAGAAATAATCTGCGTCGTTTCGTGGCGAATTTTCGTCCACTGGATCAGCTAGAGGTTCTAATTGGTAATCGATACCAACTTTTTTAAGATTATTGTGTGCGTCAACTGCTGGTTTATAATCGGGAGCATAAGCCAATGCTTGATTGTAACACCAAGAAGCATATTTCAAATTGCCTTTATTGTTTTGGTAAACGGTTCCTAAATTAAAGTAGGCCTCGGAACGCAATTTGGCAGTTGGTTCACAATCAATCGCTTTTTTGTAGTTGATGATTGCAGAGTCAGGTTTGTTCAAAAACAACTGATAAATCACAGCTACTTTTAGATAACTTTCAGCAAATTTCGGGTGCATTTTTAAGGAAATATCAAATGCTTTCAAGCTTTGTTTCAAATACTTCTCCTTAGCTACTGAATCCTTTGTTTCCATAGCTTTTACTAAGGATTGTTCTGCAAAGTGACGTTGGTTTTGTGCACTATTTTGCCCTGTTTTTAAATCTGTTGAGAATAGAATGTAGTTGTCTGCCCAAACCTTATTTCTATCAATGGTTTTAAAGGAATATAAACCCAAAATCAAAACAAAAATGCCTGAAAACGCTAAGTGATTTTTAGAAATCCCAAGGTTCAGTTCGCCCCAATTTTTACTTTTTATAAAATCATTCACAAGTATAAACACAAATAATAAAAAACCTAATAATGCTGTGAATAAGAAACGTTCGGCGAAAATACCACCCCGAAATACGGTGAAACCAAGCCCTGGCAAAATACTAACCAAAAAGATACTTAATGGCACAGATTTTATGTCGCGCTTAAAGAAATATTTAATGGCAAAATACACGAGTGCTATTGCTAAAATTAGTCCTACAAAGGCATACAAATTTCCAAAACCAACCGCCGGAACTTGATTGTAGGAATAATCGTAACGCAGGTTAATCGGAAAAGTCATTAATTGAATTCCGTAGCTCAAAAAATAAAAGGCCATAGCAAATTT
>CAZHPL010000013.1:13804-24795 GCA_964534495.1 uncultured Lishizhenia sp. | reverse complement strand
AAATTTTCGATGCAAAGCACGTACAAAATCACCATCAAAATACGCCCAAGCCAAAGGACGAATTCCCTCTGTTCTAAAACTTTGTCCGTACAAAATTGTTTTAATCCCTTCTTTATACGCAACACCAAACAAAGAAGCGCCGATTCCAATATCTGTTCCATTATTGAGTAAGGGCGTCGAGGCTTTCAAATCAACAATTTTAAGGTCCTTGCACTCTCTAAAATCAGATGTGATTGTTCGCAATTCTACACCCAAAATCCGAGCTGCATTTAGCATGTTTTCTCCGGCTACAGGATTATCAAACCCATCGTTAAAGTGCACTGCCAAAGGACGTAAACCCCATTTTTTTACCGCCAAATACAATAAATAAGTACTGTCTCTGCCCCCACTAAATCCAATGATACAATCGTATTTTTTGTTAGCACCCGCTTTCTTTATTTTCGCCAGTTTCTTTTCAAGTTGGTGCAAAGCATCCTCATTTTCAGGATATAAAACTGATAGTTTATCATGAAATTTACAAAGAGAACATTCTCCGTTATGATCGAATGAAATTCCAGGAATGGTGCTATCCGCAATACATCTATTACAATGTTGATAGGTTATTTCTTTTTCAAATCCGCTTACGACAACCATTTATTGAAAGTTTGACTTTTTCAAATTTAACAAAATCAGTCGGCATTCGAATTTGAAAGAAGTGTTTGTTACCTTTACAAGGATAAATTACGCACGTGAGACCGATTTTCATTGACCCAAAACTGGAAAAAGACATTTCTGAAAAAGGTTATGTTGTTATTGATTTGTTCAGTTCGGATGAATTAAAGAGTTTGCATTTGCTTTTCGAGCAGTTTTCCAACGAGATTAAAGAAGATTTTCACTCCACCCATTTTTCAGACAAAAGAGCATATAAGCGTAAAATTAATTCCGAAATAAACAAGCTGTTAGAAAAGAAAACAGCTACATTACTATCGGCATATCAACCCATTTTTTCCAATTTTATGGTTAAAAAACCAAGTGCTTCCAATGAAATGCCCTTACATGCTGATTGGACGTATGTAGATGAAAGTGCGTTTCGTTCTATTGCTTGTTGGATTCCACTCATCGAAACCAATGAAATGAATGGTACGCTTGGTTTGATACCTTTTTCACATCGATTTATTACTAATTGGAGAGGCCCAAAAATACCAAGTCCTTTCCATCCATTGAATGCGTATATTTTAGAATCATACGGTCAATTAATTCCCTTTAAACTAGGACAATGTGTGTTTTATGACCACCGTTTATTGCATTATTCACCCGCCAATAAATCAACACAAATAAGACCTGCCATTAATGTAGTTTTCACGCCAAAAGAAGCAAGTGTTTTTCATTATATTCAAAATCAAAAAGCTTCTGAGATTACTCGATTTGAAGTTTCGGATTTTGCTTTTTTCACTGAATACGAGCACTTTGAGCAACCTGATTTTGGAAAAAACCCAACACTTCTTCAACAAACAATTGAAGCATTCAATAAGGAAGAAATAGACCGTGTTTTACAGTTTCAACATTCGTTTTGGAGTCGCTTTAAACGTTTTTTGGGTCGCGCTTAAACCTCTTTATGACTAAGTAAAGTGAGTGTATTTCACTGATTGCTTTTTTGACCGTACGAAACGATCCTCCTTTAGAAACACCTGACTCTCGGGGTAAATATGGTGAATACGTTTCAATCGCACGAATACCTTTTAACATGATTTTAATGCAAATCTCACTTTCAATCAATGAGCTATTTAACTCAGTTGGAATGCTTTTTAATTGTTTCAATTTATATACTTTGACCCAATTGACATCTTTTAATTGAATACCAAATAAAATTCGGTTAAATACCCGATTAAACTGATTCAAAAAGTTGCGAAAAGGATTCGTGTAGGGTTGTTTTCTATAAAATGAATGGAATTGATTATCTCTAAAAGGTTCCACATTATAAAGTAGGTCAATATCAAATTGATTGTCTGCCGGTATTGCACATACATATTCATTTTGAGCAAGTGAATACACCCTTTTTAAAGCCAAGCCAATCCCCTTGTTTTGTTCATGAAAATGTGCTTTAATTTGCGGATAACGTGCTACATAACTCAAAATAATTTCTTTGGTTGCATCTTCACTTCCATCATCAAGAACTATGATTTCAGTGGAACCTTGCCTATTTTTATTTGAGAAATGAATAGCTTTTTCAATCACTTTACCAATGCTTCCTTCTTCGTTATAAGCAAATATGAGTAATGACCAGTCCAACTTTTTATTCAAAAATAAGTAGAATCCCTCGAGTAGTAAGACAAATAGAAGCAAAAATCTTACATTTGAAAAAGGAAAATGAAAGCCAAAGCAGTATATTTTATTACGGAAGAAGACCAATATGATGGTCCAGAACCTGCATTTTATGATACATCGAACTATGCTTGGGTTAAAACACTTGAAGACAATTGGGAAATCATTCGGGAGGAAATGTCTGCCTACATAAATGGTGAGGAGGCCATCAAACTTTCTAGTTCAAATCCGCCCTATTTGTCCAATCCAAATGCTTGGAAAAATGTATACTTTTTCAATTTTATGTGGCAGTATCATTCCAATTGTAAACGATTTCCAAAAACGTATGCATTATTAAAATCTATACCCAATCTAACGTTTGCAGAGTTTACAGTTTTAGAACCAACATCTAAAATTCTTCCGCATATTGGTGAAACGAATGCAACAATAAGAGGTCATTTAGGAATTGAAATCCCCTATCCTTACCCCAAAATGGGAATTCATGTTGGAACGGAAGAAAAAGGTTGGGAGAATGGTAAAGCAGTTCTTTTCAGTGACGCTTGTGTTCATTATGTTTGGAATCAGAGTGATAAACGCAGATTTGTGTTGGTTTTTGATGTGATTCGCGACGAATTTAAAAGTAAAAAAACGTGGGTTTGCGCACAATCATTAGGAGCATTGACCGTCAAATGGTTTGCTGCGTATTCATCCATCTTCAACAAACTCCCTCGTGCCTTAAAACGTATTGCTTTTTATGGGTTTTCGACGGCTTGGTTCTTTTATTTACCCATACAAAAAAGACTATCATTCTTACCTTAACTTCAATCGTATTGAATAACAGGTTTTTGTTCATCCAATAAAAAAGGATTACTGTCTTTTACTTTTCTTAATTCTTCAATTTGATATTTCTTCCAATCCATTCTGGCGTTGAGAATATCTACACTTTTCACCTCGTAATGACCTGATGTATATTCCTTGTAATCCACAGGTTGACTAGTTAAGGAAGGAGCTTTTTTCTTAAAGAAACTTGTAAGAAATTTTATACCTGCTTTCTGATACTTCCAAAAGAAACGGAAGAGATCAATAAATCGTCCGTTAAAAAGAAAAATAACAATATAACCTGAAAACTGCGCTAACTTTATGGTACTGAGCGAAATATCTCTAAAGGCTAAGGAGTAATTTATTTGTTTGCTATATGCATCCCAATCAAAGGTCAAAAGTTGATAACCTCCATAACCTTCTACTGCCATTTTTGATACTTCCGTTCCTGGATAAGGTACCATTGTGCCAATTATGGGTTCCGTTGGGTTGATTTTAATTCCCAATTTTAAGGTTTGAATAATAGATTTTCTGGATTCGTTGGGTTGACCAATAAGTAGAAATGAACCCGTTTTTATACCATGCTTATGGGCTCTATCAAAAGCATGCTTTATCATTTTAACATTAGTAGCCTTACCCATTCGTTTTAATGCTACCTCATCACCCGTTTCCACACCCATTTCCAAACGATCAATATTTGCCTTTTTCATTTTGGATAATAGGCCATCATCAACGTAGGCCACATGCGTTTGAATATCCCATTTAACTCTTTCGCCAATCTTCCTTTCAATCATTGCATCCAAGAGCTCATGTGTACGTTCGGCGTCAACACTAAAAAGCTCATCACCAAATGAAATTTGTTTTGCGCCCAATTGGATTAAAAACTCCATTTCTTCGATTACCTTTTGAACAGATAATTTCCTAGCAACTTTTCCATTGTGATTCATGCAGAATACACAGTTAAATGGACAGCCTCTAACGGTTTGAATATGATATGTACTTGCAGGAGGAAATAAGTCCCATGCGGGCATTGGAAAAGCATCCAAATGAATTGTTCTTTCACGAGGATCATTGATGTATATTTGCTTATCTTTTCGATAACAAACGCCTTTAATTTCAGCTAAATCGCCTCCAATGCGCAGAGCTCTACATAGTTCCAGAAAACTAATTTCTCCTTCGCCATAAATACCCATATCAAATGATGGGAATTCTTTTAACGTGACAAGCGGAAGTGCTGTGAAATGAGCCCCACCAATAATTGTAGTCACATTTGGCAACTGATTTTTTATTTTGCCTGCTAGGTAAGCACAAGGTTTTATTTCATTCGTAAAAGCTGTTAAACCAACTATGTCGGGATTAATTTCAATGATTTTTTGAATAGTTTGGTCAAAATTTAGCCGTTCAAATTTGGCATCTAAACAGATGATTTCAAAATCATCATTTGCTCGTAAATATCCTGCTAAAAATGCCAATGAAGTGCGCACAAAATCTGGTTCATCAAACCAAGGTTCTTGTACGGTTAAAACAGGCGCATTAACAAGGAGTATTTTCACGATTGTAAATGTAAGAATAAGATTCTTACATGGATTTAAGCTATTCCCATTCAGAAATCTTCACGCGCTTGAATTTCAAATCAGGCCAAGAATTCTTCTTTAGAATTTTGCTTGTGTTAAAGGCGTCGTAGAAAACTACTTTTTTATGACGTTTTACTTTAAAATAGGCGCTTAAAATTTCAGCTCTTTTTTCATCAATTATAATAATTCCATTTGTTTTCGAAACCCAAGTGAAAAATTCAATAGGAATTGTTGCATTACAATGGCATTTACGGCTCAGATAATCAGCATATCTTGGAACAATTGAATAAGTTGACAAATCGTAAATGTAATAGTGATTTCTTGTTCGTTTGGATGTAAAAAAGGAATATGGCTTATCAAATAATTTGAAACCTGAAACGGTAACAAACACATTCATGCCTTGAATTTTATCTTCGAATTGATCCAAACTTCTATTGTTCTCATCTGTTTTTGTTTTAACATATAAATCATTCTGATAGATGTAATTCCAAGTAAGAATAATTGGGAACAAAAATACCAGAACAGAAATAATCTTTACAGCTGTTAAATATCCGTTAGTTATCGTTTTCTTAATAAAAAGAAAAGAAACCAAAATGGTTAAAACCATCAAAGCACTAAAATGACGGTCTGCAATATTCACCTGATAATCTAATAAAACGAGTACTATAAAGATTCCCAAATTGTATAATAATAACTTGAAAAAAAACTGCGTCTGATTGCTAAACCATACTATCAACAAGATAGTCAGTAAAGCAAATAACAAAATGGAATATGAAAAATAATAATGTGTTATGTGACGAAAAGAATTTTGTATTGAAATAAAATCAAATTCCGTTCTAGTTGAAATAATACTTCTTAAATATTTATCATCAACAAATGAAGTATCAATAAAAAAAGCATTTCTGGCAAAAACATAACGGACAGAATCAATCTCTTTTTGACCCATTCCCAAAGGAATAAATTTATCCGTTGACATTGCATATTCTATATCGGGCTCAATTAATATTTCGAGACGATTAGTATTTTTTTTGTATATAAATAAAATAATAAAAAAAGACAACGAACATAAAATAGGGATCAGTGTAGTTTTTAGCAGTTTAGAGATGGAAATTCCAACTAAAAATAACCCGGGTATCACGAACATAATTGCACCTATTCCACTTTCAGGCCTTACTAGGAATCCAACAATGAAAAAAAACCAATGAATAATTGCTTGATTTTTATTTTGATAATGATACAAACCTAAATTAAGCAATGCTAAGCCTGTAAACAAAGTTGCAAAACGTGTGTGAGTAATAAAAATGAGACTATCTACAATGAAAATCAAAAAAGAAACTCGAAGTATTAGTTTGAAAGCCCAATTCGAAGTTGATGCAAGTTTCTCAAAAGTATAGAATAAATATAAAGACCCAATCAGAACACAAAACACATAAAATGAGTAAAAAACATCAATTTCTGTCAATTGATTTTGTATATACTTTAATGGATCCTTTAACCAAATTAAACCTAAAAAATGCCAATCAAAAAGCGAAAAATCAGAAAATTGTCCAGTACTCAAATTACTTGCAAGACCATCATAGGAATCATCATAGAAAAAATCGAAACCAACTATTGCAATAAAAAAAGCAGATAAAGTCCAAAAAAAAGAAACGAGCCATTTATTAGTTAACATGTTTACTTTTTTTCAATTGAAAGAAATTCCTAAAAAAATTCTTGTATAAAATTTGCTCCAAACGTGATTCATGCTTATTAAAAAGTAAATTTCTTACTGTGCGAAAAAAACGGATGGGTCTAAATAAGTAATTACTAGCATAAAAAACCAACAATGCTAATAATACATAGAGCTTTATGAAAAACGGATTCACTTGTTGACTATAAACTTTACTAGGCCATAGATCATATGATTCAATAATTTCGATTAACGTTCGGTCATCAAAAAGGTCTAATTTACCTTGTCTATTTAATTCTTGAAACATTTCACTTCCAGGATAAGGCGTAAAAACAGCCATTGCCATATCATTTGCACCATTCCAACTACATCTAATTAAAAACCATAGCGTACTCAAAATATCTTTATGCGTATCTTCAGGAAAACCAATTATCATATTGAGATGAATATTAATTCCAGCTTGGTTTGACTGTTTTATAGAGAAAAGCATTTTGTTTAATTCTACTTTTTTCTTTATGGTCTTCAAAACTTTTTTAGAACCTGACTCAGGCGCATAAGTAATATTTGAACATCCAGCTTTTTTTAAGGCGGTCGCTACTTCAAAATCAATGGCTTCGGCACGTGTACCAGAAGGAAGTTGAAACGTAATATTTAATTTTCTGTCAATAATTTCTTGGCACGTTTCAATTATCCACTTTTTTACAATGATTGCTGTCAAGTCAAATAAATCAAAGTTGGTTACATTATATTTTTGATTCAAATGTTCGAGTTCATCAACAAAATCTTTCGGTGAGCGCATATAATAGTTTCTTCCCCACATTTGCGGACTACTGCAAAAAGTACAATCATACGGACACCCTCTAGTCGCCATAATAGGTAAAGTACGGCCTCTGTATATACCGTGCGACATTTTGTTGTTGAAATAACTTTCCAACGGAAAAAGATGCCAAGCAGGCCAAGGCAAATCTTCTATTTCCTTGATTCTTTTACGCCTCTTTGTTAACACAATATTTCCATTATCATTATAGGCTAAACCGGCAATTGCTTCAACTGAATTTTGGTGCTTCAAGGCAGTAATTAAATCATAAATCACTTCCTCGCCTTCACCCAGCACAATATAATTTAATGGCGATTGCTTTAAACAAAGTTCGGGGGCTGCAGTTGCGTGTTCACCACCAGCAATTAAGACCGCATTTGGAAAATGTGCTTTTAAATCGCGAATCAATTTTCGATCATGCAGCCAATTATTCGTAAACATTAAAGCAATGCAAATGACGTCGGGTTCTCCTTCAATTTGATGAATTATCTCACTTGAATTTAAGCCAAACAAAAAAATGTCATCGGAAAATCTCTCGCACTTGTCAATTGGACATGCGCTCGCATCAACAACTTGAATTTTATTTGATAAGGACTCTATTACTCCAGCAATATAAGCTAAGCCAAGAGGAGGAGTCGGCATTAATGCAAACGATGTTCCTTTATGTAAAATCGGCGGTTTTATCAAACAAATTTGCATCGCGCAAAGTGAAAAATTTACTTATTAAAAAATCGTTCGATGGGTAAATACCCCCACCAAATCAATGTAAATAATGCCACAAACAAAGGATGTGTAAATTGAGGAAATAATCTAAACCACTTATGATTTTTGTAAAAATAATTGAAGGACTGGCTCCCAAGTGCTTTGATACAAATTTCTTTTTGTCTGTACTCGATTGGTTTAGGAACAATATCAAGCATTAGAACATATCTCTTTTGGGTTGACTTACTCCAAACAAAATGTTTTTGAACATTAATAAAACACATGAAATCACCCTCTTCCCAACCCATTTCTTCGCCTCCAGCATTAATTCCAATTACTGGATATGGGTCTGGCACAATTAATCCCAAATGAACCCTAACAATTCCGTTAGTATCTCCATAATGTGGTTTAATTACAGTCCCGGGCTCAAGAATATTAATGGAGGCGAACACACAGTTTTTAACATTATCAACTAATCTAGAGGTAACTGGAAATTTACTTCTGTTTTTTTTAAATAGCCTTGTGAAACTTTTCAAATATAACACAGTCCAGACACCACCTGTAACATCTGCCGGCGATAGTGAACTCATTCCAGACAAATTTCCATATTTATGCTCATAATCAATTATTTCATCACGTATTTGTTCCCAATTTTTTTTTAATTCATTTAATTCTGGAAAACAAGAAGAATGGTAAAACGGAGCTAATTTTCCGTCATAAAATTCATTTGGAGGGCGTAAAAAAACCAATTTTTCACCTTCTGGCCATTTAAATTCATATTCCATAATGAAAGATTTAAATCAAATGTAAAAAGAAAAAGCTTGTTTCAACATAGGTTTTACCAATCGCTCTATAAAACACTCTTTATCAAGGTCGAAAAAGGTGCCTGTATCATATTGTGTGGGGCATAACAATTCATCCAACATTTTGGACAGTTTCCTTTTAAAGCACTTTCTTTCAACTCCATTGCTTTTGGGCTGGCGTAATCTTTTATGCTAAATTCTTTGTCGATTTTGGTAAATGAAGCTAAATACATACATGGACTTAATGCCCCATCTGCATGAAGATGTACAGATGAATTACCTACATCACAAGGAATAATATTTTTGTTTCGATTGCTTTCTAAAAACCGAACACCTAACTTGATGTATAATTTGATTAATATTTCTCCTAAGCCTTTTATTTTGTAGTTTTTATCAATTTGCTTTAATGCTTGAATAATTAAATCATCCGATTCTTTTTGAACGATGTTTTCATTTAGAAACAATCCGCCTTCGTGTGCTATCGTGACCGCTCTTGTATTGGTAAAAAATGCTTTTGAATTTTCGATTAAAAACGAAGCATTATCCTTCGAAACAGTGACACCAAAGTGACACCAAATTCCATTTTGTTTTAATAATTGAAATGTCCTGGACACTTTTTCGTAATTCCCTTCAACACCTCGAATTTTATCATGAAGTGGCGCGTCACCATCCAAACTTAAGGTAATAAATACATCACATTTTAATTCGTTTTTAAGCAAAAGTGCGTTTTGTACAATTCTCTCAGGATTTAATCCATTTGAAGTAAACGTTACAATTCGCAACGATTTTGAATTCTTCTTTAATACTTCAACAAAAGTTTTAAAATTGGATACTAAAGATACCTCACCACCAGAAAAAGCTACCCATTTCAACTTCTTCCCCATTGCCGAAGTAAAAATTTCCCATTTTTCAATATCCAAGGAAATCAATTGTTGAGTGGGGATTTTCCAAATGTCACAAGTAACGCATTTAGAATTGCATTTATTTGTCAATTCAACAAGCACTTTGTAAGGAATAATTTTTTTTCTCTGACGCGTAAGCTTGAACCAAAAGTAAATCAAGTTGGTATACAAGATGCTTATTACCGTTGAAATGCTCACTGCGAGAGAAAAATTAATTAAAAATTAACTATTTGTTCGGTGTTGAAATCTCAATGCAAAAAGTATTTTTAAGTGACGAAAACCATCTCTAAACGGTCTTAAATGAGAAGCTCCATTTCGACCATCTGGAAATAATTTTACGGGAACCTCAGCTAACTTCAAACCATTTAATTGGGCTTTGATAATCATTTCGGAAGCAAATTCCATTCCTTTTGACTTAAATTTCAACTGATTAATTGCATTTCTTTCAAACCCGCGCAAACCGCAATTAAAGTCGTTAATGGGAACATTATACAGTTTTCTTCCTAAAAACGAAATGATTGGATTACCTAAATACTGATTTAAAACGGGCATCGCATTTTTTTCAATACCTCCTAGGAATCTATTCCCAATAACCAACTGATTTCCAGAAATTAAGGATTGATATATGTTTTCTAATTTCAAAAAATCATAACTATCATCAGCATCACCCATGATGATATATTTTCCATTAGAAGCTTTAATTAATTCACGTAGAACATTCCCGTAACCTTTCTCATTTACATGTAAAACACTATCAGCCAAGTTTTCCGCCAATTCAATTGAATTATCGGTACTTCCATTATCACCAACAATAATTTCACCTTGAACACCTGCGTTTTTAAAAAACTCACGCGCCTTACCAATACAAATAGGTAAAGTCTTTTCTTCATTAAGACAAGGAATAATTATGCTTAGGTCGATGTTTTGCACGCTTTCTTTTAATAAGAACAATGCTAAAATAAGTAAAAAGAGTTCAACCTTCTATTAATTGTAATAAATCACCCTCAATATCTTTTTAGTAATTTTATAATTTAATCCATCTTTGAACAATATCTTAGACTACAAATGCTAACTAATAAAATTAATTCTCACTCTATTTTAATTAGCATTTTGGCAATTGTTACTGTTTGTTTGAATCATTTTAATATCAATTTATTTTTTTTTGAAGAATATGAAGCTTATTTCACTTCAATGCTTTCAGGAAAAATCACGCCAGATGTTACCTACGGTCATTTGTATTATTTTGGTCAAATAGGTATTTCTGCCATATATTCTCAACTTTATTCAGTAGCTCATCATTTCCCATGGATTCCTGTTTTTTATGAAGTTCTTTTAGTCGTAGCTTTTTATGCGTTTGTAAAACTAATAACGAACAATTTTAACACATTCAATTCTGCATTTTTGACAACTTTCTAAGTTCTGACA
>CAZHPL010000013.1:272-13794 GCA_964534495.1 uncultured Lishizhenia sp. | reverse complement strand
TCTAATTCACGAACATTTTTTCATCTTAAACATCACTCGCACTGCTTTCGTTTTAATTATGTTGGGTTCGTTTATTTTACTCCAACCTGAATTACCAAAAAAACAAAAGTTTTTCGCTCAATTTATCATCATTTTCGGCATACTAACGCGCTCCGAACCAGCATTTCTAACGCTATTTATAGTGCTTGTAGGTGATTTTCTAATCCATCAAAACTATACTTTAAAAGAAAGAATTACACGTTGGATAAGACTATTTTGGCCGCATTTCTTACTCTTAATTTCGCTTTTCATTTATTTTCAAATCGATTTCAAAACAAGTAAACAGTTTTATAAACAAATTGAACCGGATGTTGAGTATCAATTGATGGTTCGTGAAAACTTCAAAGCTATTCCTTCGAATGCGGACTCAATTTACATAATGCGTTATCAGGCTGTAAAAAAAGGGATTTGGGGTGATAGCGAAACTAACGACAATGTATTCTTACGTTCACTAATTGATAAATCAGGCTCCAATAACGATAAGATTTTAACATCTAATTATTTTACGATTAAAGACTTAATCACTAAAAACAAGCCAATAGCAATGCTTTTGATAGTTTTATTTGTTTTTAGTTTAATCGTTGCTTTTCGAACTTCAAAGAAGGATATTTTGCTCGTTGCAACTGTTATTGGCGCTCTACTTTTAACCATCTTTCTCGTGTCCATTCAAGTTAAAATGGTAGATCGTGGCTTTGTGTCATTACTTACAATTGGGTGCTTTATTTATATACTGTTTCTCAAAAACAAATGGTCATCGGCAAATAAAAGTTGGATGTTTTCAGCCTTATTTATTTTTGGATTCTTTCAAATAAATGCCGTTCAAACAAAATTGAATGATTTAAAAAAAGAAGTGGCACATAATCAGTTTTGCCTCAAAAAAGTAAAAAACGTTGTCTCAAAAAAGGAATATGTTTTTCTCGGTCAATCCTCTATGAATGTATTTTTCTTATCACAAACACCTTTTGGAACACCAACCGATTTTAAAAACGTTTATGTTTTCAACGCACTTGCTTTTACAACAATAGAACCTTATCGAAGTTTTTTAAAACAAAAATTCCATTGTAATCCAAATAATTACCGCTCCTTTTTTGAAATGGCATTAAAAGTTAACTGTGTTTTCCTGCTAAATAAAAGTGAATCTTTATTTCTAGCGAATTACCTTCGCATTGTTCACCATAAAAACATTAAGTTTATTCCTAAGAACAAAGTTGCATTTGTGGATGCTACTGGCACGCCATTCTATGCATACGAAATAGTTGAACATTGAAAACAACACTGAAATATATCGCATTCACTTTAATGACCTTGTTGGTTATTGAATCAGTGTTTTGGATGATTCAAAAGAAACAAGGTGCTTCAAACGGATTCTTTTTCCACTTGGAACCACACAAAAATGCCATTCAAAAAGTTGATTATTGTGAAACTGACCCACTTCTAGGTTGGTCCATTTCAGATTTCAAGCAATTTCAGCAGGAAAATGGGGATTTAATTTTATCGTTTAAAGCTGAAGCTGCTGATAAAATAGATATTTATATTTCAGGCGGTTCAACAAGTGATTTATTATATGACTCTTTAAATTGGTCTCACTATTTATTAAAAGAATGCAGAAAGGAAAATATTCCAGTGAAAATTAGAATAGCTGCCGTTGCTGGTTATAATACTGGACAAGAATTATTAAAACTAATCACTACAGAAAACTACAAACCTGATATTCACATTTCTTATGCAGGTGCCAATGAAATTGAGCATCCTGACTATGTTTCTTTGTATGAATCGGAGATATTTCAAGAAAAAACAAGCTCAAAAGCACCCATTTTTCTACCCAACACCATTAGTTTTATTAGAAGCAAAATGAATGCGGGGATTTCTATTAAAACACGACAGGTACTATCTCCTTATCGCTTTTGGAAAGAGAATATTTTCAAAATGAATCAATTAGCAAAAGGAGGTGAATATGTATTTTATGCAGTGCTTCAACCCGTTGCTGGATTTAGAAACAAAAAACCAACGGCATTACCAAAAGGTGCAGCTAACTACATACGTTCCTATCCTACGTTTTATAAAAAAGCTTCATTACTGTCTCAGAAACAATCTTTTATCCTTGACTTATCAGGAGTTTTTGAAAAGGAAAATCGAAGCGTTTTCGAGGATGATTGTCATTTAAAAGACAGCATTGGACAACGTAAAATCGCAAAAGAAATCATGCGTCATTGCATACGTCAAGTGGTAAAATAAACGAAATGCAGAATCCATTTTCTATTGAGGTAAACAACATTAACAAGCACTTTAAAAGTGAAAAAGGAGAATTGTTTTCCGTACTTAAAGACATAAATTTCAGTGTTAAACGAGGCGAAACACTTGCATTGATTGGAAGAAATGGTTCTGGTAAAACAACTTTGTTGAAAATCATAGCTGAAATTCTTAAACCAACTTCAGGAAAAATTAAAATAGTTGGTAATACGGCCGCACTTATTGACATTGATGGCCTTTTTGAAAGAGATTTAACTGGTAGGGAAAATGTAATTCACTTTTTGAAAATGAATGGTTGGACGTCAAAAGCTATTTTTTCAATTATCGAAGAAATAAAAACGTTTAGTGGCTTAGACGCGTTTTTTGAACGCACCATGAAGACCTATTCAAAAGGAATGCAATCGCGTCTTGTTTTATCTACGGCCTTATATTTAAAAGCCGATTTGTTTTTAATTGACGAGGTTTTTTTCGCTGGTGATATGCGTTTTATCAATCAGCTTGAAAAGCGTAAAAACGAATTATGTAAGCAAGGTGTTTCATTCATTATTGCTACACACAACCCCATTGAAGTAAATGCATTTGCAAATGAGTGTATTTGGATTGAATCCGCTGAAATTCAGCAATTAGGAAGTCCAGAAATAGTTTTAAAAGACTACGAAAAATTCATGACTAATGAGTTATCACATTCCAAAAAAAACACACTGATTTCAAGTCAATACACTCAAAATAAGGTTCAAGAAAAAGAAATCGATTTTGTGAAATGTATTCAATTAGAACAACCAAATAAGGAAACATTTTCATATTCAAATGGTTTTAGCTTAAACATTGCATTTCAAACCAATGACCCTACATTAAAAATCTATCCTGGTGTTCACATTTTAGATACAAATCGTAAAATTATTTGTATTTCTACAGCACTAAATACAAGGGAATTGTTTACAGTTTCAAGTGAGACAAATCACCGTTATGTACTTGATTTCCCTAAAGAAACTCTTGTTCAAGGTCACTATTTGATTGAGCTGTTTTTTCTATCAGCACCATATACAGACATTCCTCATTTACATGAAGTTTATCGGTGTCCAGAACAATTCCCTTTAATCGTTCATGCCGACAGCCAAATTGTCTTTGGAGAAGATGACCCTAACTTTCCGCTCAACCTAAAAGCATCATGGAAGCGTGATTAATTAATTCAAGAAATTTGCTACCTTTATTCGAAATAAATGAAGGATTTAAGGCATGTTAAAAGTTGCTGAAATAACAGATGTTAGCTCCAAAAAAGTGAATCTCGATGTCTTTACAGCTCATCAATTAGACCTTGCTTTACTCAAAAACGCAATCACAATTCCTTCTCCAACAATTGAAGAAGAAATTTTTGATTTAGCTGATTCGTTTACTTCTTCCCGTTTAACACTACCTGATGGCTTTTTTTTACCGCTCCCCTACTCGACCGTTAATGAGCGATTTGACAATGAAAAAGAAGCACTAGACGAATATTTTAATCACGCGCATGTCGCACTTCATCAATTCAATTCTAAGCAAATTAATTGGTTTGAATGGTTTGAAAATCAACTAAAAACACTTTTTTACACTCAACTGATGCCGCTCGCATTCAAGGGGAATTCATTTTCACCTTTTGGTATTCGAGTCTTGTCTGCTGAAAAAAATGGTTTAGATATTCATTGTGAAAACGCCTTTCTTCATCAATTAAAACCAAGTTTCAGGGAGTGGTTAACATCACAAGTTGATGTGGAAAATGCACTCTCACTTTTCATAACGCTTCAAGCACCTCAAGTGGGTGGTGAATTGGCTGTTTTTGATACGGATTGGGATTCATTTTCTCTTCCTTTAGATTCAACAAGTTATGAAGAAAGACATGACTTGGTTGGAAGTCTTTTCCATAACCGTAACAAACCTGAGGTCAAAAGCACTATTTTTGATATGAACACGGGTGATGCGGTCGTTTTCCGCGCTGCGCAATTGTGGCACGCCATAACACCTCCAAAAGGAACAATCAATAGAATAACAATCGGATGTTTTATTGCGAAAGGAAAGGACAACAATTACTATTATTGGGCATAAAATGAAGCTTTTCAAAGACGAAATACTAAATACTCAATTTGAACAGGTAGGTTTTGTGAAAATGAGACTCTTGGATGCCATTCAAGTAGATGCTTTAAAAGACTTTTACTATGAACATGTAGACGAAAAGCAATGCAAATTGACAAATAGTGGGTTTCATACCACAAGTAATACGGGTGATAACTTGCTTTTAAAAGAAGTTGATGCATTTAACAAATCCATTTTAATTCCCGCATTGGAAAAAACAATGGTAAATGCAACCTATACGCTCTCCAATTTTTTAGTCAAAGAATCGAACCCGAGCTCTGTGGTCCCTCCTCATCAAGATTGGCTATTGGTTGACGAAACTAAATTCACTTCATTTAATATTTGGGTCTGTATTGATGAAGCAAATACTCAAACAGGCGAATTAAAATTTATCCCTGGAAGTCACTTATTATCCAATTCTCATCGAGCGAATGGAATGCCACGATTTTTTGATGGAATTAGTGAGCAACTTTCTCCTTTTTTTATAACTATTCCAACAAAACCAGGTGATTGCGTCGTTTTTCATCATTCCATCATCCATGCTTCAGATGAAAATAAATCTGGAAAGAAAAGACTTTCTTGCGTTTTAGGAGGTTATTTTCAAGATGCTGACTTGCTGTTTTATCTTCCTGACGGAGAAAAAAAGGGATTCTTACGAAAGTTTCATATTCAACCTGCCACTTTGCTCAACATGGGAGAAAACTACGAGCCAATTATCGATGTCATTTCGCAAGAAAAAGTGAAAGGAAACTTTGAAATTTGGACGTATAACGAATTCATATATCGACTCAAAAAAAAATACCCACCAACAAATCTAACTTTACGTAATCGAATCAAATTATTGTTTTACCAACCAAAGCCATCCACATGAAGTTAAGAGAATATATTTTCAATGCTGAGCGTCCGACTCAACTCAACGTACTCAAAGAACTTGAAACACATCAAACGGATGTTGTCATTTTAAGGAACTTTTTAAATGATCACGAAATTCAACATTTACTTTCTGTTTACAAACCCGCAGAAACTTGGTATGAAGTTTATGATGGTTACAATGCATTTCCACGCCCTTTCGATCACATTCCTCGACATCCGCAAATCGATTACGAAACAGAGTGTAAGAATTATGCAAGCGCTATCAATACTAATAATATCGGAAGTGAATTTCAACGAAAATTGCAATCTATTTCAACAGATTACACTTTGAAATTCAACGACCAAAAACAAGAAATCAACGACTCACAAACATGGTCTTCCCTTAGAAGATTAGCGCTTGGAAAAGGTTACTTTGAAATACATTGCGGTCGTTTGTTTCAAGATTGGAACAAAAACTACTTTGAACGTTTTGCTAAAAAAGCAGATATCGACACACAATTCGCTTTTTTAATCGTTCTTCAACGCCCTGAAACAGATTGTGATATAGATATTTTTGATCTAACTTGGGATGAGGCCTCCGTCAAAATAGACAGCGAATACTTGCAAAAGAAAAATGGTGAAAAAGTTCATGTCAATCAAATTCGTTCTGAGAAAGTTCAACTTTTTGAAGGTGATGTTTTGATTTTTGATGAAGGAAATTATTGGCATTTAGTCCCTCCATTTAAAGGTGATATGGAACGTATTTCTTTCGGTGGTTTTATGACAAAACTTCTGGATAATAAACATTTCTTAGTTTGGTCATGAATTCCACAAAAATTGGAGATACGAATGAAGTAATTTGTCCTATAAAAGAAGTCCATCTAAAAGCTTCCTTTATGGACTTGGGTTTCCTTCATATTCAGAAAAAAACACTTCCCTTTATAGAGCAATTAGAAAGAGTCTGCGCCAAGTATGTTGTAAACAAAGAACAAACGTTTCAATACTCTTTGATGGAACATTCTTTCGAAGATAATCTTCGGTTACACGAGGAACTAAATACTATTTTGCAACCCTTGTTCAATGAGATTTTCGAGAATTATAGTTCTTACAGTGGCTCACTTTTGGTAAAACCAGGACTTTCGGGAACAGAAATGAACCTACATCAAGATTGGACTTTTACGGACGAAAAAGCATTTACGCCTTGTACCGTTTGGATTCCACTTCAAGACACGAATGAAGTGAATGGCAGTTTGTTTTTCATTCCAAAATCGCATCATTTCTTTGATAATTTTAGGTCACATCACTATGAAACAGCTAGAATTTCTAAAGATTATTTTACTGATGTATGCTCATTAACCGTTGAAAAAGGAGACTTGGTGCTTTTCAATCCTGCTACTTTTCATGGGTCGTTTTCCAATCGTACTTCGAAACCAAGAATTGCTGTTTCAATCACCATTATGGATAAGCGTGCACCTTATGTTCATGTTAAAAAAGATACGGAAACAACAGCCAAAATATTTCGCTTAAACCCGGATTGTTTTTTTAAAGATTTAGCCGAACTAGATAAACACTATGCGTTCGAATCAACTGATTTTTCAATCATTCCATACCAACACAAGATTCCCACTTTTTCTGAAATCCAAGAAAAAATGAAAGCGCATGTTTACTAATTCGAATACATCTTCCGCACTTGATAGACTTGGTTTTGCAAGACTAAATGGATTTTCATTACATGTAATTGAACAGCTACAAACCTTATATGAAAGTCATTTTACCGAAAATGCCAATTCAAAAGATTTAACGGTTACACATAATTTGGAGAATGCAATTTCGCCTCTAGATATTCATGAAAAAATAACTGAAATAGTCCAAACTGATTTATCCAAAATACTGGTCAACTTTCGAATTTTTGCCTCGCATTTTGCAGTCAAGAAAGCAAGAAGTGAAGGTGCATTTCAATTGCATCAAGATTGGAGCATAACAGACGAGGTGCGCTATAAAAACTTCCAGATTTGGATTCCGTTGTCCACATCTTATCCAGAAAACGGAGGTTTATGTTTTATTCCAGAAAGTCATACTTTTTTCGCTAACAAGCGTTCTGGAAGTTTGAGTATTCCTCGAATTCAAATTACTGAAGAGCTTTACCCTTATCTTAGTTTTTGTCGACTTCTCAAAGGTGAAGCAGTTGCATTTTATACCAAAACTTTTCATGGTTCGTTCATCAATTCGAGTCCAGAAGACCGTCTTGGTGTCATTTTGAATATCATCGAAGAAACTGCACCGACATTCTATTATCATAAAAAAGATGATGAAACGATAGAAAAACACCAGTTGAATAACTCAACATTATTTGAACATTTATCTGCACTAGAAAAAGGTTTATTACCCTTTGAAAATTTTATGGCAGAAGAAAAGCTGCACCAAAAAGACAATGATTCCATTTGCGAGAAAGATATATTGGCTATAATTCAAAAAAAGGCGGAAGAACACAATAGAGCAGCTGATTACGAACACAAGGAAACAGAAATTCTATTGGATACTCAACTTGAAAAACAAATAAATAAGGATGGATTCGCAGTCATTGATTTTTTGAGTGCTTCCGAAATAGAACCTTTAAAAACTGCATTTAATTCTTTTTTTCCAGATAGAAATCTATTCACAGGCTCTTTTTCAAGCATGAGCGCATTGGACAATGAACAGCGGAAAAAAGCGCATGAAGCCATTCAATCTATTATTCAACCAAGACTAGAAAAGTTTTTCAAAGACTTTGAATGCCCTGTGAGTTTATTTTATTCAAGACGACCCGACAATCAACATAAACTGGATTGGCATAGTGATCCAGCTTTTAATTTCAATGAGCATTTAGTGCCCATTTATGGTATTTGGTGCCCCTTGCAAGCCGTCAATGAAAGTTGTGGTGGACTTAAGCTTATTCCGAAAAGTCATCGTATTGTCCCCAAATTAAACTTATCTTTTGTGAAATGGAATTGGCCGTTAGAGCAACAAAGAACTCGTTTAGATAATTTTGGTAAAGGATTCGAATTACATGCTGGACAAGCGTTGATTTATGATACCAGAATGATACATTCTTCAAATCCAAACACATGTGATTTTGAACGGGATAATATCGTTATGCGTATTATGCCTAAGCATTCTACTTTTTTCAAATTTATCCGAGAAAATCAAAATGGTGGATATTTATATAAGGTTAATGCAGATCATTTTTTTACAGAAAGTGCTAAAAACCATGAGGTAACTCCTGAAAACATTCAAACAACAGACTATATGTTCACATTTGATTATTCCATTTCAGAAGAAGAAGTTGAACGAATGTTGTCTTAGGACCAATAAAAGCACTTTTTATCGTCTTCTGAAAAATTGATGAAACCACCTAAAGTTATTCTTGGACGAGTACCTAAAATGGGTTCAACTCTGTGCCAAATTCTACCTCCATAAAAGACAAGTAAATCACCTGGCTCTGGATTGAATTTATGACTTATCACATCTTTTAAATAAACCTTATTGCCGTTTTTGTCAAGAACGTATTCATTGTTTTCAGGAAAATCTTTATCGTTTACATTTTCCCAAACCATATCATATAAGGTTAATTCTCCTCCAAATTCTGGTTGTTGCATTACTACAAAAAAACTCAATTGCCCCTCTTTTTTCATGGGTTCTACTGCTTGATAATATATCGGTGATTGAACTTGAAATAAATAGCCACAATGTACAAAAAGACCTCCCATATTTGGGTAAAAATGTCGAATTGTGGCTGGAACAGCGGCTGAAGAATCTACTCTTAACTTAGGCACAATGACATCAAAGGGTTTTCCAACAGTTGAAAGTAGAGTATCTAGTTTTGAGAAAAAATAATCAAACCCAAAGGAATTAAATTTTGCTTTTTTATTGATATAATTAGTCAGGCGTTCATCTAAATCACTAATGGTAGCAAATGGGTCAGGAATTATTGTGCCAGTATTTGTGTTTAAATAATCACTTGTTTTGATTTCATTCGTCAACTCTAAAAATGTGGAGACCTCATCTTTTGAAAAAACATTTTTTAATATGAAACCATCTATTTTATTTTGATGTACATCATTAATTAATTCACTTTGCTTGTTCGAATGAGCATCAAATTCTATTACTTCGAAGTTAAAGCTCACATCTTTATTGTTGAATGTACTCATGAAGTTTTTATTCAAATTTAAGTATTCCCTTCGATTTATTAATATTTAAGAGATACGCGTTTTTTTTTTAAATTAGCGATTCTAGTAACTGACAGTGAAGTTTCTCTTTCTCAATTTACCCAATGACAAGCAGATAATGCGCAGGTACATGTGTTCCTACAATTCACCCACGTTTCTGTTTCAACCTATTGAATTAATTTCACTTGCCGCCATTGCAAGAAAGGAAAAAATCGAGGTTTCATTGTTGGACGCTATTGCTGAGCAGTTGTCATCAAAAGATGTTTGTCACGAAATCACCAAAAGTCAACCCGATTATATTGTCAGTCTAACAGGCTTTGAGTGTATTGAAGAAGACATCCAGGAACTAACAACTATAAAGCGACAGTTTCCTGATTGTAAGTTAATTGTTTTTGGTCACTATGCAAGCGTTTTTAGAGAAGAAATAATGAACCTGTGCAATATTGATTTTATTATACATGGCGAGCCTGACTTGATTTTCAAAGACTTAATTCAATCCATTCAAAATAAAAAATCTTATTTTGAAATTGAAGGTCTTTCCTATCGTTTTGAAGGAAAAATATGTCATAATACAATTGCAGGAAGGGTTATTTACCCGAATGAATTACCAATGCCTGCTTTCGATTTACTTAAAAATAATTTATATAAAGAACCCTTTTTTCCTCAACCTTATGGTTTGATACAAAGTGCAAGAGGTTGCCCGTATCAGTGTAATTTTTGCGTAAAATCCTATGGAACCAAATTAACTACACTCACGCCTGAAAATATTATCTTACAATTAGAGGAATATATTCGCCTATTCAATATAAAAGCCTTTCGCTTCATTGATGATACGTTCACAGCAATTCCAAGCCGAGTAATTGAATTTTGTAAGTTATTAGTTTCAAAAAATCTGAATTTAAAATGGTCTTGTCTTGCTCGACCTGACACTTTAGATGAAGAAATGTTAGTTTGGATGAAAAAAGCTGGTTGTTCACGTTTATACATTGGTGTTGAATCGGGTAGTCAATCCATTATTCATGCTTTACACAAGAAATTCAATGTTGATGAGGCTTTAGTAAATTGCTCAAGAGCTAAAAACCTTGGCTTTGAACTTATGGGTTTCTTTATTGTAGGTCATCCAAATGAAAAAATCGAAGACGTTAAGAGTAGTTTACAATTTGCCCTTAAAGCTGGTTTTAGTTTTATTTCTGTTTCCACATTACTTCCCTATCCAGGGACTACATTATACGACCAATTTAAAAGCGAAGTGGACTTCTCATTAGTTCCTTACAAGGATTATTTTAAAGATCCAAGTATTGCTTTAAAAGCGAAAAAGCATAGAAAACACCTTACAAATAGATTTTATTTTCATCCTAAAACTTGGGCTTTGCTTTCTAGATTATTAATAACTGATGCTTCAAGTTTCGTCAAAAATTTAAACTCTTTTTTAGGTTATACTTGGTTAAAAAGGACCAACAAAAAACGTGAAGATTATATTTGAGTAGCTATTATTTTAGCTTATTTTCTTCTTTCTGAACAAGAATAAATTCGAATTTGAAATTGATTTGCCTGAAAGTAATTTCTTCCGTTTCTATCATTATATTCAAATTGATAAAAGGGTGAAGATTGAAAATGTAATCCTTTTGCTATTAATTTAAATCGTGAATTTGGATTCAATTTTTGTTTTGATTGAATGAATTTCCAAGTTGGGTAGTCTTGTAAGAAGCCTGCATTGACAAATATTAATTTTTCCTTTATTATGTTTTTTTCTTGTCTCAAACACATTGGTAAATAAGGATTATTATCTATTCTTAAACCAACTTTGGTTTCAAACTGAAATTGGTTTTTGCTTGTTTGTGTGGCATATTTTTCAATGACATTTCGTGGGTATTGAATGCTTCTCCAATTTTTCATATTTCCAATGTAAAGACTAAGAATTACAAGTGTAAATACAATTGAAAAATGCTTTTTTTCTGAAATAAATTCAATAGATTTATAGCAAACAAGTGCCACAAAAGGTAAAATGAAATGAAGCACTCTTCCATACCAAACAAAACTATGAAGAAAGTAAACGGCTGAAGAAAAAGTAAGTAAACTGAAAAGTGTCGGATACACCAGCCAACCATCTGTTTTAGATTTCGCTTTATAAATCAAATACAATGCGACTAAAAACAAAAAAAGCAAGCCAATTCCAGCAACAGACTCTACTTTGAACAAATACAAGAAGGGGTAAATAAAACCTTCATCAAAATTACCTGTATGTATCGTTTTTTGGTAGTCAAACAGAAAAGTATAATAGCTAAATCCATGTTGTCGGGCTCCTATTTCTATACTTAAAAACAAAATGAAAAAAGGAAGCACAAATGGCAGTGTACTTTTTAATTTATAACGTTGTAATACACTAAATCCAAAGAACAATAAAGCCGGAATACTACCCCAATACGTTAGTACACCTAAGGCTGCTAAAAAACCTGACAACCAATGCTTGAACTTTATTTTCGAAAATGAAAAGTAAATCGCCCATAACCAAAAAAGAAGAGCGTGATCGTAGGGTAAAATGTGTCGACAGTAGATATTCGTGTTTGCCAAAATCAACCAAATAGCAATTACAAAATGACTTGCCTTCGATTTTACACCTGTAGAAGTTAGAATTTTCTTGAGTGCAATTGCTTGTAAAACAACAACCAAAGCATTAAAAACACCAATCCATTTTAAATGGCTAATTGAAAAAAAACAAGTATCAGGAAAAAACCACGAAAGAAATTTGTATTGCAGTGACCGAATGAACAATTCCGGCAATTGTGCTTGAACTTCATTTACAGCTTTAAACCAGTAAACAGGCTCAAGAAGATGTCCATCATTTTGTTGGATCCAAAAAAACAAATACTCATCTAAGTCATTTAAAAAGCCACCATTCAGCAAAGTGTATCTTCCCAAAAAAGCCATCAACAAAATGACACCAAAACAAATTTGACTTTTCATAGAAGTCTTATTGATTGTAACTGCCTTTTTTGAACCAATCGGTCATTTCCTTAATTCCCAACTTCCAATCCATTTGGGGTTTAAAACCTGTGTAATTCAACAACTTGGAAGAATCACTACACGTGCGCGTTAATTCGTTTAATGGAAGAGGTGCGTTTTGAAACAATAACGGTTTTCCTAAATTAAGCGCAATCTCATTCGCAAAATCAAGAATTTTTATTGGATTTTGTGAACCGATATTATATATAGAATGCCAACCTTCTTCCTCATTTTGTATGTTTTCAATTAATCTATCTAAACTTTTCACAATATCCGACCAATGGGTGAAGTCTCTTTCAATTTCACCGTTTTCATACAAAGTGATGGGGAGATTGTTATTGATTGCACTCATAAATTTATAAGCCGCCATGTCTAATCGCGTCCATGAGCCATAGACTGTAAAAAAACGCAAACCAATTCCTTTCATACCATATTGAAAACAGTAATTTTCCACCATGGTTTCCATCATTTTTTTTGTTGTCCCATAGAATGATAATTGTTTTGAAGTTGGTGAATTTTCACTCATCACTTGAATTCCAGACTCATAAACAGAAGAACTGCTAGCGTAAATAAAATGTTTAATGCCATGAATTTTACACTGCTCCAGCAAACGAAGTGTATTCCCAACATTGTTTTCAAAATAAGACATCGGATCTGTTTTTGAAGCGCTTATTCCCGTATTTGCTGCTAAATGAATAACTATTTCTGGCATGGATGGTAATTGACTCCAAAAATCACTTTGAATGGTTGCTTGAATTAAATCAGGTCTTCTTTTCGCTCGGCTTACAACATCAATTCTATCACTTGGAATGGCATCCAAAGCAATTACATCATATTTTTCTTTAAGTAATTCACACAAATGGAATCCGATAAATCCAGCTGCGCCCGTGACAAGAACTGTTTTTTTCATGAATAGAAATCAACTGATTTACGTTACAAAAGCATGTAATATTACATAATATTTTTGAGGTCTTTACAATTCCTCAATTTTACGCCATAGCAACCAATTTTTATCAAAGAAATGGTGATAAACATGGGTAAATGCAGGTTTAACTACTTCTGTTTTT
>CAZHPL010000013.1:0-262 GCA_964534495.1 uncultured Lishizhenia sp. | reverse complement strand
CCATTTCACTTCGGGATTATAGTAGTCAGCAAGTAAATTCCATTTTTTGTCTAATGTTGGATGATTTTCGAGACCAAATTTCCAAACAGTCGCAATGAGTGTTCCTTGGTCACGTGTTTTCCAATTGTTATCTTCAAAAATCAGCATAGTGTAATCATGCCAATTTTTCAAGAAGTCATAGCTCGTGTCGTCAAAAAGAAATACGCCTCCGTTCCAATGTTGCCAGTTTGCTTTTTTAACGTTTACGCTGAATTTTTGCAGA
>CAZHPL010000012.1:24366-25837 GCA_964534495.1 uncultured Lishizhenia sp. | reverse complement strand
GAAGAATCCAGAAAACGCATTCAACGCTATATCAATGCGAAAAAGTCAGAAGAAATTATTTTCACGAAAGGTACGACTGATAGTATCAATTTGGTAGCGTTTTCTTACGGTGAATTATTAAAAGAAGGAGATGAAATCCTAATTTCAGCAATGGAGCACCATTCCAACATCGTTCCTTGGCAAATGTTGTGCTTGCGAAAAGGTTTGGTTTTACGCGTGATTCCCATCAGTAAACGTGGCGAATTACTCATGGACGAGTATGAAAAACTACTTTCCAAAAAAACAAAATTGGTTGCCATAACGCATATTTCCAATACACTTGGAACGGTCAATCCTATCAAAGAAATCACCGCAAAAGCCCATGCCGTTGGAGCGAAAGTATTAATCGATGGTGCGCAAAGCATTCAACATACAAAAATTGATGTGAAAGACATCGATTGTGACTTTTATGTATTTTCAAGTCATAAAGTTTTTGGTCCAACTGGAATTGGAGTCTTGTACGGAAAGGAAGCTATTTTGGACAGCATGCCGCCCTACCAAGGTGGAGGAGATATGATTTCAAAAGTTACTTTTGAGCGCACAACGTACAATGAATTACCTTTCAAATTTGAGGCTGGAACACCACATATTGCAGGAGGAATTTGTTTGGGCACAGCCTTTGAATTTTTAGAGTCAATTGATTTAACAGCGGCTGAAAAGCACGAACGAGAATTGGCCAAATACGCAGAAGATTTATTGGATACATTTGAGGGACTTCAAATCATAGGAGAAGCCAAAAACAAGACCAGTGTTGTTTCCTTTACAGTGGATGGCATTCACCCGTTTGACATTGGAACCTTATTGGATAAACAAGGAATTGCGGTTCGCACAGGACACCATTGTACGCAGCCTTTGATGGATTTTTATAAAATTCCGGGAACAGTTCGTGCCTCTTTTGCGTTTTACAATACAAGACAAGAAATAGAAACATTTATTGAGGCTGTAGAAAAAAGCCTTAACATGTTAAAATAAGAAAGATGAACATTGAGGAAAAGCAGTTGGAAATCATTGATGAATTCGGCATCTACGACGATTGGATGGAGAAATACGAATACATCATTGAGTTGGGAAAGGAACTTCCTTTGATTAAAGAAACACTAAAAACCGACGATAAATTAATCGAAGGTTGTCAATCAAGAGTCTGGCTACAAGCAGATTACGAAAATGGAAAAATGTACTTTTCAGCAGATTCAGACGCGATCATAACAAAAGGTATCATTGGTTTGTTAATTAGAGTAATGAACGAAGAGAGCCCTGAGGTTATTGCAACATCCGATTTGCATTTCATCAAAGATATCGGACTTCAGGAACACCTCTCTCCTACCCGAGCTAATGGCTTGGCTGGAATGGTAAAACGAATGAAATTGGAAGCACTTAAACACGTGAACGCATGCTAGTGAATGAATTGGAAAACAAAATTGTAAACATCCTT
>CAZHPL010000012.1:23919-24356 GCA_964534495.1 uncultured Lishizhenia sp. | reverse complement strand
CTGAAATTCCTGTGGATATTTACGAATTGGGCTTGATTTATGAGGTTCGTATTGACGAAGATTACAATGTTGAAATTGATATGACCTTAACTTCTCCGAATTGTCCTGTTGCGGAAACGCTTCCAAAAGAAGTAGAAGATAAAGTGACGGCTATTGAAGAGGTCAATGCGGCAAAGGTTCACATCGTATTTGATCCACCTTGGGACAAAGACATGATGAGTGAAGAAGCGAAATTAGAACTTGGGTTTCTTTAAAATGCGCCTTTAAAAACCAATACATATTGAGTACGTGTTTTTTTCTTTTTTGTGTGTTCACATTTTTGATTCAACGTTTTATGAGTGTTTAAAATCGTATCGACCAAAACAAATTTCTTTTAATTCTCAAAATCTCCTTTATGGAATAAAATACGAAAACAAGCGGCCTTGAATTTCATGGTT
>CAZHPL010000012.1:13818-23909 GCA_964534495.1 uncultured Lishizhenia sp. | reverse complement strand
AACAAATAATTAGAACTGAAACCAAAAAACAAACGTTAGCGAGCTAAATTGGCCTTGAATTTCTAGGTTTTAGCTACTGAACTGAAACTGATTAATTTTTAAAATTTCTGTAAGAACATTCTTTAAAAATTTCAGTTTCAGAAAGGAGTTAAAATTGTTCGCTTCGTTAAAATGAGTGCTTATCGGAGCTGGATTTGCGAACAAAATAGAAATTCATAGCCTTGACTTTTTGATTCTTTTTGTCAAGAAAAAAGAATGGCAAAAAAGATTGACATTAAACAAAAACTAATTGAATAATTTTTTTTCAATGGAAAAATTAGCTAAGCCCAAACTTTCGTGCCTTCTGAACAATTACTACAAATGTCAATTGCTTTTCGGTTATGCAGCACGGCTTGTCTGAAAGCAGCGTATTTTTTGCTTTTCCAAATTATATGAAAGTCTGTTTCTTGAATTGAACCGAGCACATGTTGAGCGTCCTTATCAAAACAACAAGGCACCACTTTTCCATCCCATGTTAAAACAGAACCTGACCACATGCGCCAACAGTAATTTCCCGGATCGCCTTTTAAAACAAACGTTCCATTTTTTTGCTTTTTGTAACGGGAATAGCGTTCATTTTCGGGCATTAAAGAGTGTCCAGTTTTAAAATCATACAATTGCGCCGTTTTGATCCGCACCTCATCAATTCCCATTTCTTTTGCTACATCAAAAATGGCAGGAATCTCATGTTCATTGGGTTTAACGGCTAAAAATTGAAAAATCAGATGAGGGGTTTTTGAAGCACGTTCTTGCTTTGCCTCCACCAAAAAACGAGAAGCTTCTAATACTTTTTCCAAATTTCCATGCACTCGATATTGCTCATAAGTTGCTTGCGTTAATCCATCTACCGAAATAATTAATCGATCCAATCCTGAATCAACGATTTCTAAGGCTTTTTGCTTTGAGATAAAATGCGCATTCGTGCTAGTTGCCGTATAGATTTTATGAAGTTTTGCAGCTTTGATTAATGACAAAAATTGAGGGTGTAAAAATGGTTCGCCTTGAAAATAGTAATTGATATAAAAAACCGTTTTACTCAATTGTTGCAGCATTTTTTCGTGCAATTCCAAGTCGAGTTTTCCAGTTGGTCGCGTAAATTGCTTTAAGCCTGACGGGCATTCCGGGCAACCTAAATTACAAGCTGTTGTTGGTTCAATGCTCAATGAAAAAGGTAATCCTGCTTGCCTATTTTTTTTGGTGCTTTTCGAAAGCCAATAACTCATTTTGAGTACCATCAAATTCCACAACCTTACAGGCGTAATGTGTTTTGCTATGTTCAAAGAATCCGTAAACGCCATTATTTAATTACTTTTCCGTCAATGTAGACATACAAACGTTCCACCATCCAAGCAAATAAAGCCCATGCTGGAAAATAATCGAGACGAATCAAACCCATAATGTGCCAACCTTCTTTGTAATGCCAAGGACAAGACCCCGTAGTTAGTTGTAAAAATGCACCTGCTGTAAATTCAACGAAATAAATTATCAGCACATACATGGGTAAACGCCAATACAAAAGAATGTTTTTGACTTTATCATAAAACAAAATCCCAATAATGGGAATTAAAGCATACAAAAACGCCATCCACACATAGGTCATTCCCGCCAATGCCATCAATGGTTTTCCGTCGACTGGTTTGTTCACAACAATGGCATATATTGCTGTAAAAACGACTTCTGTTGCCATTCCTAGACAAACAAAAAATAGTATCAAAAAAAAGGTGTGGCCGCGACGGTTTTTAGAAAAAGGCATGCTTCGATTTGTAATTGTAAAATTACATGAAATGAAGCTAAATCTACAATAAAAAGGCGATTAATGTAATTCAATCCAATTTGGATTTTTTTTCTCAACCAAATTGTTTTTCTTTAGCCTTGAGTATTTTTTAATTTGCTTCTCTCTATGAATGGCATCAATTGGCGACTCAAAAATTTCGAAGTAAACTAATTTACTAATTCCATATCTTGCTGTGAACCCATTATTTCTACTTTCTTTATGCTCTCTAATTCTCCTTCCCAAATCATTTGTAACACCTACATACACCATTGAATTCGAATTAGTTGCTAAAATGTACACGTAGTAAAACATAAATTTTTCTATTAAATTTAAGAAAAAAGTAGCTTTTTAGCCAAATGAAATATCAAATTAAAATGAAAATTGTACAAGCTTATTCAATATATTCCTCCCGTCGGTCGGAATGACTTTATCATAGCACTTAATGCGAAAATGCTTTACATTTTCGCCCCTATTCTAAGAACTACTGTCATTTCGAGTGAAACGAGAAATATCTTATTTGTAATTAAAATCCGACTAACTCAAAACAACAATGATTCAAGATATTCCTCCCGTTGGTCGGAATGACTCCTATCACCATTATCATGCAAAAATGCTTCACATTTTCGCCCCTATTCTACGAACTACAGTCATTTCGAGTGAAACGAGAAATACCTTTTCCACACCCATCATTCTTTAATAAACAGACTTTTTATATGCAAATAATTCAAAACACCGATTTCCGTTTGAACCGAGAAACAGCTATCTTTGTCCAAACAAGCTGCTACATGCAAATCATATTGAATCACGCGCAAATTGAGCAAAAAATCATTCGAATTGGCCACCAAATTCTTGAGAATTGCACAGAAGAAAACGTTATTTACATAGGTGGTATTTCTGGAAATGGTAGTATTCTAGCTAAAAAATTGGGTGAAGTCATACGATTAAACTCAGATCTTGAAGTGGTGAATTTTGATATTCTTGTTCATAAAGACGAACCTTGGAGTGAGAAAATTCAACTTTCAATCGACGAAAACATAATCAAAAAAGGATACATTGTCCTAGTTGATGACGTGATTAATTCGGGCAAAACCATGCAATATTCATTGGTTAAACTCCTTGAACAAGCCACCAAAGCCATTAAAACAGTTGCCTTAGTTGACCGACAACATAGACGCTATCCGATTAAAGCAGATTACGTTGGATTAAGTTTATCAACGACTTTAAAAAATCGTGTAGAAGTTGAATTTAATGAAAATGACTCTAAAGCCTATTTGATATGAACAGAATAACCGAGTCATCTTCGCTTTACTCCAGTTTGGAGACTATGTCCACAGCAGAATTGCTTGAAAACATCAATCGTGAAGACCAAAAAGTGGCACTTGCAGTTGAAAAAGAAATCCCCGCAATTACAGCATTTGTTGAAGCTTGTTTCCCGCGCATGCAAAAAGGAGGTCGTCTTTTTTACATTGGTGCTGGCACGAGTGGGCGACTTGGAATCGTTGATGCGAGTGAATGTCCTCCAACTTTCGGCGTTGAACAAGGAATTGTTGTTGGAATCATTGCAGGTGGTGATAGTGCCATTCGCAAAGCCGTGGAATTCGCAGAAGATAACCGCGAGCAAGCTTGGATAGATTTAGAAGCCTACGCAATAAACGAATTAGATACAGTAGTTGGAATTGCTGCCTCAGGTTCAACACCTTATGTTCTTGGAGGTTTGGAAAAAGCACAATCAGCTGGAATATTAACTGCTGGAATTTCCTGTAATCCGGATTCACCTTTAGCACAACTTGCTGCATTTCCTATAACGCCTGTTGTTGGACCTGAATTTGTGACAGGAAGTACGCGCATGAAATCAGGAACGGCACAAAAATTAGTGTTAAACATGATTTCAACTGCTTTAATGATAAAGTTAGGTCGTGTTAAAGGAAACAAAATGGTGGACATGCAATTGAGCAATAATAAACTCGTCGATAGAGGCTCACGCATGATCGCAGAAGAATTGAACATTTCATTTGAAGAAGCAAACCAACTTTTACAGAAATACGGATCTGTAAGAAAAGCTATTGATAATTTTTTAAACGAATAATGAGCACATTTGACCCAAACGGCGTTGGAATAGCCAACGGTAATATTTTTGGATTTCCTTACACTGAAAACGACGCAGATATTGTAATTATTCCTATTCCATGGGATGCAACAGCTTCGTATGGAAAAGGTACGAGTGACGGACCACAAGCGGTATTGGATGCGTCAACGCAATTGGATTTTTACCATCCTCAGTTGGATAAAGCATACGACACAAAAGTTTACATGGCGCCTATTTCAAGTGAATGGAAAGAAATTAACGATATGTGCTGTGAAAAGAGCATCGCTTATATTTCCTACTTGGAAACCAATGGAGAAGAAGCGGCTTTGGAAAAATTCAAGTCGGATATTGAAGAAATTAACGATGCGCATACAGCTCTGAAAGAAAATTTAAAACACCGTTGCGCTGCATTAATTGAATCAGGAAAAATCCCAGCAGTTTTGGGAGGAGAACACTCTACCCCACTTGGATTGATACAAGCCTTAAATGAGGTGCATACTGAATTTGGAATCCTTCAAATTGATGCACATGCCGACTTACGGGTGGCTTACGAAGGGTTTTATCAGTCGCACGCAAGTATCATGGATAATGTACTTCGTACTTGTAACCACATGAAAAAACTCGTTCAGGTTGGGATTCGCGATATTTCTGAAACAGAAGTTTTGTATTCAGCGGGAAGTGAACGCGTAAAAACATTCTACGATTGGAACCTAAAAGATGAACAATACGAAGGTAAATCCTGGTCGAAACAAGTGGATGAAATTATAGCTGAATTACCTGAAAAAGTGTACGTTTCTTTTGACATAGATGGATTAAAACCAGAACTTTGTCCACATACTGGAACGCCTGTTGCAGGTGGATTTGAATTGCAAGAAATCAGCTTTCTATTATTCAAATTAGTGGATGCTGGCAAAAAAATCATTGGATTTGATTTGAACGAAGTTGCCCCTGGCGATGAAGGCGATTGGGATGCAAATGTGGGTGCTCGTGCTTTGTGGCAATTGGTTTGTGCAACTGAAAAAAGCAAAAGAAAACATGCTTAATTGGAAACGTGTACATTGGGCATTGGGAATTCTTCTTTTCCTCGGAATTGTTTATTCGTTTTATGAATTGACTTTTCTGAAGATAGTGCCCTTTTTGTCCGTTTTCATTGCATTTCTAACAACTGGATTTTCCTTTTTTTTAGGAACTGTAGTGCGTTTAGAAAAGCAAATGCATCGCATAGTTTTCGTTATTCTATTGTTGTCACAGTTATTGATTGCGGTATTACTTACGAACAATGCAGAGCTATTAAAAATACATTGGCGATGGTTATTTTATCCCGCATTTGGTGCTTTCGCTATAGCCTTATTTGAAATTGCAAATCGGAAATCACAAGAAAAAGTCCTTAAGATTCTAATTGGAACAACTTTGTCTGTTCTGGTAGTTCATTTCATTTTGCAAAAAGGCATCAGTTTTTATCTACTAACAACTTTCTTTTCATTAACAATCTTGGGATTGTTATTTGCGAAAGATAAAATCAAGGCATAAACCTTCCGTATCCGAAAATGCGTTGCTTCCAATACGTGGAAGTTTCCAACTCAACAATTGAAATTCCCTTGGAAGAACTTGCGTGAATCATCACTTTCGGTTGGTTCGGTTCATTGATTAATATACCTACATGTGACACTTCAGTTCCATTGGAGAAAAATACCAAGTCTCCCATCATTGCTTCATCTTCCTTGATTTTTTGAGAAGCTTCATATTGGTCTTTTGCACGACGAGGCAATTTAACATTTGAATGCGAGAAAACATAGGTTGTGAACCCGCTACAATCAAAGCCAGAAGGTGTTTCACCAGCAGAAACATATGGCACGCCTAATTGTAAACGGGCATAATCAATCATGTCAATTCGCGATTTGATTTTCGCATCCGATGTGGGCGCATAAACGATTGTCTTTCCACTATTTTCTTCCGGAATTTTAACTCCTTTGAATAACGAATTGATTTGTGTAGTCACAAACTGATACGTTTCATTGTCACCTTGTAACTTCAAATCCGGCAACCAGTTTTCTAAATCCGCTTTTAAAGATGAAAATTCAAATTGATGTGCTTCGAGTAATTCTTTCCCCGCTTTGGTACTTCGCATCTCTGAAAGCTTGGCGAAGGCTTCTTTAAAAACCGCTTGATTTCGTTTTAGCCAAAAAGGATTTTGAGCCAATTGTAAGGCACTAATCGACTTATAATACGTTGGAACCAATGAATAATCGTATTCAGGTTTATCCAAAAGTCGATTGGCTTTTTTGTAAACAATCTTATAATGTTGCTGATCGTACAACATTTCCAATTTATCAAATGCTGGAACTTGAGCAAACAGAGACTGCGCCTGCATCAAAACAAGAAACAAAATCCACTTAAGCGTTTTCATCAATTGTTAAATTTTCGACCGTTTTCGAGTACAATACACGTTTTATTAGGCAAACGAACCAAAACTTTATTACCATAAATCTCAAATTCTGAATCTTTCACATTCGTGATTTCCGATAATTGACCATTGGCTAACGCACTGATACCACCCATAATATTTACAAAAGCAAACGTGTTGTTTTTCAATAAATAAGAGCTTGGCATATACGTTGCAACCTGCTGTTTTTCACCATTTGTGTAGGCAAACAAGTATGAATTCTCTGTCCATATCACGATATCATCTTTCACGTCCCAAAAAGAGGTAGAAAAATTAGACAATTGCTTTTTCTCTTGATTTCCATAATACCACAAATTTCCGTTCATGTCTTCATAGACAACAAACCCGCGTCCTGCCACATATTTTTTTATGGGCATCGGTTCAATTTGCACAAATTCACCTTTATCAAAAGCAAGGAACGATTGCGTGTAAGGATCTTTAAAACACAAAATATCTGTTCCCAATGAAAAGTTCATAATTTCTTCGTTATAGGAACCAATTTCGTATGTTTTTCCGCGCCAAAAAACGGAATACGTGTTGCTATTATCACGAATAACAAACAGGTTTTCCCCCACAAAAGTAGGCATGGTAAAAGCATCAAAAAAAGTTAGAACCGGAAAAGTTTGTTTATTCCAATATACATTCAAATTGCTGTAGCGTTTATCTTGGTAAATAATGATGCTGTCTTTAACTGTAAAATCAAGTGCAAATGTGGTGAGTGTTTGGAATTTTCCTGAATCATACATTTTTAAAGCACCCGCAATTTTGTATCCCATTAAATGATCAGAAACTTGGTATTCCACATTTAAGGCCGTTACATCCTTTCGTTCCTTGCCATCAAATATGCGAAGATTGCCTCTAGTGTCGATATATCCCACAAATTCATCACCTGCTTTATAACCTAAAATCGGTTGCACTTCTATTTGGCGAAAAAATCCATCTTGTAAGGAAACGAAATAATTATTGAAATCTTTTGTAGGAACTACCTGACTCTGCGCCAAATACGCGAAGAAACAGAAAAATAATGCGACGAGTGTTTGTTTCATGTGAACCAAAGTTAACCAATTTTCATACCATAAACGTTTAATTCCACTTCAATTGTATATTGTCCTCACATCATTTTTTTCATTGCCATCCAAAATTGCGTATTAACTTAGCACCTCAAATTTTTTAAAATGAAAAAAATCGTATTATCGGGATTTCTCTTTTCGCTGGTTTTCAGCGGGATGTCCCAAAAGAAAATCGAATTTCAGGAATACGACCTTCCCAATGGCATTCACGTAATCCTTCATGAAGAACATTCAACACCTATCGTTGCTGTTTCGGTTTTATACCACGTTGGTTCGAAAAATGAAAACCCTGAAAGAACTGGATTTGCTCACTTTTTTGAACACTTATTGTTCGAAGGTTCAGCGAATATTGGTCGAGGAGAATATTCTCAATTAGTTGAAAAAAATGGTGGTGCTTTAAATGCAAACACTTCGCAAGACAGAACGTATTACTATGAATTATTGCCTTCAAACCAAGTAGAATTGGGCTTGTGGTTGGAAAGTGAGCGTATGTTGCAAGCGAAAGTTGACATCAAAGGAATTGAAACACAACGTAGTGTTGTAAAAGAAGAAAAAAGACAGCGCGTTGACAACCAACCGTATGGTTCATTTTTCACGGAGATGTTCAAACGAGTGTTTACCAATCACCCTTACAATTGGGCACCAATCGGTAGCATGGAGCACTTGGATGCAGCGCAAGAAGAAGATTACATCAACTTCTACAAAAATTATTACGTACCAAGTAATGCGACACTTTCTATCGCGGGAGACATTAACATCGAGCAAACTAAAAAATGGATTGATAAGTACTTTGGTACAATGCCAAAAGGACAAGCCATCAGTTTGTATCGTGATTTAATTAGCCAAACGGATGCAGATTTCGAAAAACGTTATGGTCTTCCAAAATCAAAATTTGACGCGAAAGATTTTGCGAATTCAAAAGATCCTCAAGCAAAAAAATTAATTGCTGATTTAAGTGCAAAACCAATTGAAATTAAACGTACTAACAAAGACAACTCACCTATTAATGGTGTTGTTAAAGATGTTATTTACGATAATATTCAACTACCTGCTTTGTTCATGGGATATAAATTTCCGGAGCAAACAAGCGCTGACAGTTATGCATTGGATATGTTAAACGAAGTGCTTTCTGGTGGAAGTAGTTCACGCATCAACAAACAAATCGTTGAGAAAAAACAAATGGCAATGGCAGCGTTTTCTTTCTATTATGGATTGGAAGATTCTGGAATTGGCATCTTTGCAGCGATTGCAAACAAAGACATTTCTTTGGATGATATTCAAAAAGAGTTTGATGCGCAAATTGATCAAGTGAAAAACGAATTGATTACAGAAGAAGAATTCCAAAAAGTACGCAACAAAATGGAGAACGATTTAGTTACTTCTAATGCTTCTGTTGCAGGTTTGGCGGAGAATTTAGCAAATAGCTATGTGTACTTCAAAAACACAGGAAAAATCAATACGGAATTGGATAATTACTTGAAAGTTACACGTGAAGACATCCAACGAGTTGCGAAAAAATACCTGACACAAGATCATCGTGTTATCTTAAATTATTTACCAAAAGAAAAATAAATCACGAAGCAATGAAAAATATACTTTTAGCAGGATTTATTGTATCCGCCGGTTTACTTTCGGCACAAGTGGTAGATCGTTCGGTTAAACCGGCACCTGCACAAGCAAAAAAAATAAACATCAATGATTCTGAGGTTTTTACCACTTCAAACGGAATCACAGTTATATTATCTGAAAACCACAAACTACCACGCGTTTCTTTTGATTTGTCGATGGGATCTTCTCCTCGCATTGAAGGAGATAAAGCGGGTTTGTCAGATATGGCAGGCTCTTTGATTATGTCCGGAACTGCGAACCGCACAAAAGATCAATTGGACAATGAAAAAGATTACATCGGAGCTTCGTTAGATGCTGATAAATCTTCTATTTCTTTGACTTGTTTGACAAAACACGTTGACAAAGGATTAGAATTGATGTCAGATGTTTTGTTGAATGCAAATTTCCCTCAATCAGAATTTGAGCGCATCAAAAAGCAAAACGAAAGTTCTTTGAAAGCAGCAAAATCGGATGGTGGAACGATGGCAAACAATGCAATTGTAAAAGCTAATTTTCCAAATCACCCGTTTAGTGACGTAATGACTGAAAAATCATTAAATGCTATTACACGTGAAGACGTAATGAATTTCTACAAATCTAATTTTACGCCGCAAGGAAGTTATTTAGTGGTTGTAGGAGACATCAATCGTGCGCAAACAGAAGCTTTAGTGAACAAATACTTTGCAAACTGGAAAGGCGGAGCGGTTTATAGCAATCCAACAAATGATGGAAGTTTCAAAAAAGGAAATCGCGTTATTTTCGTAAAAAAACCAGGTGCTGTTCAGTCGGTTGTTTATGTTTCTTTTCCTGTAAAAATGAGAACTGGCGACAAAAACCAATTGGCCTTGAACGTATTAAACGGCATTTTAGGTGGCGGTGGCTTCGGAACGCGTTTGATGCAAAACTTACGTGAAGACAAAGCTTATACGTATGGATGTTATTCTGATGTGAATATTGATCAATATGGAAGCACTTTCTCTGCATCAGGTAATTTCAGAAATGATGTAACTGATAGTGCAATCACTCAAATTTTATTTGGAACCTCATCTTATTTATTGTTCCTTTTTTTGA
>CAZHPL010000012.1:0-13808 GCA_964534495.1 uncultured Lishizhenia sp. | reverse complement strand
AAGTTTGAAAATCACAGAGGACGGTTCTTGGTTGTCAGCAGGTGGAAACTTCAGAAATGCGGTAACGGATTCAGCTATTACTCAAATCTTAAAAGAATTGGAGTTGATTACAACAGAATACGTGAAAGATGATGAGTTGAGTTTAACAAAATCTTCAATGGCGGGTAATTTTGCTCGTTCATTAGAAAGACCTTCTACTATTGCACGTTTTGCCTTGAATATCAATAAATACAAGTTGCCTAAAGATTATTATCAAACGTATTTGCAACGCTTGGACGCCATTACAAAAGAGGATATCTTAAACATGGCTCAACAATATTTTACGGCAAAGAACTGTAATATCGTTGTTGTTGGTAACGAGGAAATTTTAGACAAATTGAAAGCGTTTGATAGCGATGGAAAAATCGAAATGTTAGATGCTTTTGGTGAAGAAGTGAAAGATGTTAAGAAATCAGATTTAACGAAAGAGCAAATTATTGAAAAATATGTGTACGCAGTTTCACAAACGAACAATCCAAAAGCTTTAGCTAAAAAGTTGAAGAAATTTAAGTCGTATGTGAAAGAAGTAGAATTAAGTGCAGCTGAATTACCATTTGCAATTAAAAACACAGAATATTGGGTTTCTCCAGTTACGGAAGCTCAAAAAATGGAAGGAAGCGGAATGACGTTCCAAAAATCATTCTTCGATGGAAAAGCTGGTTTTACATATAACATGCAAACGGGTAAGAAAGAGATGACAGCTGAGGAATTAGAAGCTAAACAAAAGTCTAGTGGTTTGATTCCAGAAATGAACTATGCTGTGAATGGTACCAATTATGAGGTTACTGGAATTGAAAACATGGATGGTGTTGATTATTACGTAATCAAAATCACTGATAAAAAAGGTGAAAGCTATGACTACTATAACACAAAAACATTCTTGAAAGAAAAAACCCTTACGATTCAAAAAGAAGGTGAAGAATCAGTTGAATCTTCCGTATCTTTCGGAGATTACAAAGATGTGTCTGGCATTTTATTCCCACATACACAATCGATAAGTGCAGGAAAAATGAACTTATCAGGAAAAGTGGTGAAGTTTGAAATAAACGCAAAAGTTGATTTGAAAGATTTTAAATAAACTTCATTCAAAAAATTGATGAAAGCCGCTCAGTAAATGGGCGGTTTTTTTTATGCTTATTTCTGATTGGAACATTACTTTTGCCACAAATTCTAGAAATGAAAGAAGAAATTCAACAATTGTCGATGGCGCCGTTCAATTACGATTTACCGGATGAACGTATTGCCAAATTTCCAATTGAACCCCGTGACCAAAGTAAATTATTGGTTTACAAAAATGGAACTATTGTTGAAGATTCTTATTTCGAATTAGACAAGCACCTTCCTGAGGAGACATTATTGCTGATGAACAATACAAAAGTTGTGGAAGCACGTTTGATATTTCACAAGGAAAGTGGTGCTAAAATCGAGATTTTTTGTCTAGAACCTGATGAGCGCTATGCCGATATAACAACCGCCATGCTTCAAACAGAACGCGTGTTTTGGAAATGCTTGGTAGGAAATGCAAAAAAATGGAAAGACGAAATCTTGAAGCTTCAATTTAAATCCAATGCAAATCAATATGAATTAACAGCCAAAAAGTCAGAGTCCTTATCGGACGGTTGGTTAGTGGAGTTACAATGGGACAAAGTGGATGCTACTTTTGCTGAGATTTTGCATTTGGCAGGAATCATTCCACTTCCCCCCTATTTGAAACGAGAATCCGAAGAAACCGATAAATTTACCTATCAAACAGTTTATGCGCAATTCGATGGGTCAGTCGCTGCACCAACTGCTGGTTTGCATTTTACGGAAAGATTGTTTGAAAAATTGGATACAAAAACGATTACACAAGATTTCCTTACCTTACATGTAGGCGCTGGAACTTTCAAACCTGTAAAATCAGAAGTATTAGGTGATCATGAAATGCATGCTGAGTTTATTGAAGTCAATATTGAATTAATAGAAAAACTATCAAAACATACAAGAACTAGAATTGCTGTTGGAACGACTTCTCTGAGAACGCTAGAAAGTTTGTATTGGTTAGGAGTAAAAACACTAGTTCACCCAGAAATTGAACTCAAAGATTTACAGTTGTTTCAATGGGACGCTTATGATTTACAGCAGGAACACTCGTTTCAGGAAGCATTAACATCATTGTTTCAAAAATTAATGGCATCAGGAGCGAAACGACTGATTACTAAAACACAACTACTAATCGCTCCTGGTTATTCTATCCGATCTGTCGATGGTATTTTAACGAATTTTCATCAGCCTCAATCTACTTTATTGCTATTAATTTATGCCTTTGTCGGTGAAGATTGGAAAACCATTTACAATTATGCTATGAATCATGACTTCCGCTTTTTAAGTTATGGCGATGGAAGTTTACTTTGGAAAAATAAATAGAAAACAAAAAAAACCGCCCTTTTCAGAGCGGTTTACCAACTAGAAATCAATTACTTGATTTATTCGCGCACGAATTTCTTAACGCAAGCCTTATTGTTGTTATATACACCTAAATAATAGGTTCCGGCTGCTAATTTCTTACTCATTTCAATTGTTTTTTGAGCTGTACCATTTGTGGCAGTAATTTTGAAACTTGAAACTTCCTGTCCATTTACATTGAACAATTTACAATCAACAGCTTCTCCAACAACTCCTTCAACAACTAGTTCGAAAACACCATTGTTTGGATTTGGATACAATTTCACGCCTTGTAAAGTACCATTTAATTCTTCCAAACCAACGTTTTGGTCAACAGTAACAGTTGTTGTACTGATACATCCATTGTTATCCTTAACATAACATGTATAAGTTCCAGGAGCTAAATTTGAGAACAAAGATGAAGAAACATAACTTGTTCCGTTTATACTATACGTATAAGGTGTTAATCCCCCTGCACCTGTTAAAGTGATTGTACCATCAGACCCAGTAGAAGAAGTAGAAACTCCAGAAACTGAAACAGCAGTAGGTTCTGTTATAGTTGTATTGAATGTTTTTGTACATCCATTCGCATCTTTAGCAGTAACTGTGTAAGTCCCAGCAGCAAGATTATTCACAACACTTTGAGAATAGAAGTTTGTACCATCAATACTATAAGTGAATGGAGATGTTCCTCCAGTTGCTGTAGCAGCTAACGAACCGTTATGAGCACCATTACAAGTAATCATAGTAGGAACTACATTTAAAGCAATCGCTGTTGGCTGAGTAACAGTAATTGAAGATTGAGCAACACAACCATTCGCGTCTTTTGCATAAACAGTGTAAGTACCTGCCGCCAAATTAGCAAAAGAGTTAGAAGCTTGGTAAGTCGTACCATTGATTGAATACGTATAAGTTGCAGAACCACCTGTTGCTGACACAGTAACCGTTGCAGTTTGTCCATTACATAAAATCGGTGATGCGATTGTTCCTGATGCAGCTAAGTTACCTGAACTTGAAGTTAAACTAAATGTACCAGAAGTAGAACAACCAGTAGCATCTGTAATTGAATACGTGTAATTCCCTGCGGCAAGGCCTGTAAACGTTGCATTGGATTGTGCTGTTCCGTTATTTACTGAATAAGTATACGGAGAAGTTCCTCCAGTTGCTGATAAGGTAACAGAACCATTGTTTGATGTACAAGAAGGTTGATTGTTAACAGTAGAGTTAACATTGAAGGCACTTCCCGAACCAGCTGTAATTGTTGCAGTATAAACATCATTACAAGTATTGTCATCTGGGTTTTGACCATTTACTGTTGTTGAAGAAATGGTAACTGTATTAGAACCCGTTGTTAAACCTGTAATTGTAACAAAAATAGTATCTCTAGCCCCTGCAGTTAATTGAGTTGAGGTATATGTTTGATTGGTAGCAGTTCCAGAACCTACTTGCCAAGTGAATGCACCTGAAGTAATGGCAGAAGTCCCTTGGTTTTCAATCACAACTCCAATTTGAGTTGAAGATCCACAAGAACTACCTGAACTTACAGGATATACATTTACAATAGCAGCATCTTTCGCCGCAGCATCAAAACGTATTGCTGACATACGAGATCGAGTACCAGCAGCTGAAGATGAAGATGTTTGATACAACGCAGTAAAATAGAAAGTAACACCATCAAAATCATCAATACTCATGTGATGATAATCTCCCCAACGTGTGTCACCACTTGAAGTCTTAGATGTTGTACCAGTAACAATTGTTGTTTCTGACATAGTCATTGTTCCAAGTGGATCACATGGTTTTCTACCTGTCATTTTAATGGATGGATAATCACCTGCTGTGTTGCTAGAAGTTGAATAAGCTAGAAGGATATTTCCAAATTTATCAATGTTAATACCTGGCATCCAACGACTAGTACCTGTTCCTGGCGCATACGTTCCCTCTTGATATTTTGTCCAAGTTGCGGTCGTTGCACCAGAAGCGCGACGCAATTCAACCCAACGAACTCCAGCTCTATCGCTACCGTCAACATCTGTAGAAAACGCTGCTAAAATAGTTTGGTGATCACTAAAGATACGCATTGGTGATTTGTACATAACTGGCTCACGAAGCGGATCTAATGTGTTCGTAGTACCTGGTTGTTTAATACAAGCAAAACTAGTTAAACCACAAAGCTTTGAGTCAAATTCAGTAATCGCAATGTCCTGAATTTTTGCCATACTAGCTGTGTTTGCCGTCCAGTTTACGGTAAGTTCCCATAATTCAAGGTAATCTTGAGAAGCATTTGCAGTTGACGCACTGTGGGATTCATCATCTCTGTGACGGATAAATAATGGTTTCATACCTGTTGGAGCTGCGTTGTCGCCTTCCAAATCAACAGGAGTCAACGATTGAAAACCAAATCCATTTAATGAAGTAATTGTTTTACGAATAAAACCAGTTGTTGCACCCGTCAACATTGTGCTTAATTTCATTGTGTAGATAGCTGGACTGCCTTCATTTGTTGTTACAACTAAAGCATCTGCTTCTTTATTCAAAGCATATTTAGGATAGTCAGGAAAATTATTCCCAACATTGAATGAATAATACCAATATGCTCCTTGCGGATTGCTTGTTTTGGAAACGTAAACATACAGGAAATTACCATTTGCAGAGAATTCAGTCAAGAACCATCTTTTTGCTGGTTTGTAATATAACACTACAGGGTCACCTGCGCCAGAACCACCACCAAGAGATTGCATTGTATAAGAACTTGTTCCTACTGTTGCACCTGTTGTTTTATTAAAAATGCGATAAACGGCTCCACCTGATGAATTCGTAGAACCAATTACAACTGTACTGTCCGCATCACCAGTTGGGTCGGGTGGAGAGATTCCCGCGCCTAAACCGTCTTTAGACCATAAAATTGTGGCTGTTGTTGCTTTTTGAGTTTCCGCAGCATGTTGTTGCCAAACCCAATCCGGTTTGTGCGTGTTGCTGTTGTCTACCTCGATTAATTCTCTGCCTTTGAAATTAGGCTTAATTACTTGATGCTTTGGATTAGTCAATTTTGCCTCAGCCGGAACCATGTGAGTTTCGGAAGGAGTTACGTACCCTAGGAACTCCGAGTTTTGTGCAAAAGACCATCCAAACGTCATCAAACTGATTGCTGTGATCAATTTTTTCATGATGAGTTTTAAATAGTTCGGCTAAAATTATAAAGTCCAAGCTGATTGAACAAACCTTTCGTTAACATTTTTCAACAAAACTTGTTGTAGCTTTGGAAACTGAAAACAATTACGATATGAAAATTTTGCTTTCACCAGCTAAAAGCATCAACGAAACTCAACAAATCAAAGGATTACACAGTTTTCCTGTTTTTAAAAAAGAGCCGAAGGAAATTGTGAAAAAAATTAAGCGTCTAAAAAGCGATGATTTACAAGAATTGATGCATATTTCAAAAGATTTGGCCGATTTGAACGTAAAGCGATTTAAAGATTGGAAAAGTGCAGAAGTAGAAACCGAACAACGATTACAAGCTGCTTTTGCTTTTACAGGTGAAGTATATCGTGGCTTAGACTTCGATCGTTTTAATGAAAATGAACTCATTATTGCAAATGATAAAATCAGAATCTTATCCGGTCTTTATGGAATATTGAAGCCATTTGACTTAATTTATCCTTACAGATTAGAAATGGGCACTTCTTTTTCACCTTTGGATGAACAAAAAAATCTCTACGAATTCTGGGGAGATAAAGTCACCAAAGCTTTACAGAAAGAATTGATTAAAAACGAGATAGTTATTAATCTTGCTTCGAATGAATATGCCAAAGTTATTCAATTCAAAAAACTGAAAAATCAAGTAATAACGCCTGTTTTCAAGGAATTCAAAAATGGAAAGTTCTCCATTGTTATGATGTATGCCAAACACGCAAGAGGTGCAATGGCGCGCTACTTAGTTGAAAATGAACTGCAATCCATCGAGGAATTAAAATTGTATAATGTTGATGGTTATTCTTTCGATGCAAATCAATCCACTGAAAATGAATGGGTTTTTATCCGATAAAAAATCACCAAGCAAAACTTTCATTTTTATCCAAAATATCCCAAGTATGATCTGCTAATAATTTTACAGTTGCCATGAAAGTGAATTTTTCTCCAGCTCTACCCCATTGATTGGGCGCTATCAATGACAAAAGAAATTTTCCATTTTCGCGTTGATACAAATGGTATACGTGATTGATTAAAGGTTCGAAACGCATTTCGGCTTGGTAAATAAACTCAGAAATTTGTTTGCGTGCATTGAGTTTTTTCGCTTGTTCAGCCAACAATTGCATCTGCTCATAAATCTGATTGAGTTGCATATCGGTTTGATGCTCCATTGCATTCAAAGCACGACCTTTAATTTTGCCTTGATCTTCCGGTTTTATTAATGCACTACCCGAATGATGTGCGTATTCCAAACTGTGTGGATTTTCGGCCACTTTATCAGGGTCAATTGGATTGACAAATTCATTTTTTTCTTCACTCATAATAAGTCAGCGAGTTTTTTACCTACTTCAGCGCCAATTGCAACGCCCATCCCACCCATTCTAACACCTATTCCTAGGTTATTGTTTAGTTTTTTTACAATTGGTTTTTTTTCATCACCAACTCCCATGATACCTGACCAAGAATAATCCACTTCAAATTCAGTATTGGGTAAAATTACATCTGACAACAAGTTATGCAGTGCATTTTGAATGACTTCTGTTGTCCCAAAATCGGTTGTAGTTTCCCCATCAAAATCTAAATTTCTTCCTCCACCTAACAAAATACGATTCCCTACATTTCTGAAATAATAATATCCACCATCAGAATGAAAAGTACCTTTTACTTTCAGATTTTCAATGGGATTTGTTACAAGAACTTGGGCTCTAGCTGGCTTAACAGCAACATCCAATAAGGACGAAGCAAATCCATTGGTACAAATTAATAATTTGGCTGTTTTCAAATCGCCAAAATTCGTTTCAACCAGCATCATTTTGCCTTGTTTTTCAAAGCCTTCCACATTCGTTCCAAAAAGAAACTGAATGTCTTCTTGGATAGCTTTTTTGTATAAAGTCTTGATCAATTTTCCTGTATCAATACTTCCTTCCAAATGATTGATGAAACTTGTTTTTATCCCAGAAAAACCAAACTTTTGACTCACGTTTTTATCTTCTGCGTAGACTCTATTTTTACCTGAAAAAGCTAATGTTCGTTGGTTCAAATAACGTATAAATTCAGGAGTGATTTTTCTTTTTTCACGTGGAGCAATCAAATCCCATGAACCACAGTTTTGATAGTCCATTTCGTGTTTGTCAACAAGTGTAAATAAGGTCTGCAAACCAAAATATCTACTTCGTACAGTTTCCCAAACGGTTTCTTCGGGAATATGCTGTAAATCATCAAATAATTCCGTTGGACTACCAAAACAAGCAAAACCAGCATTTTTTGTACTCGCCCCTGTTGGCAAATAGCCACGTTCTAACACCAATATCTTCGCTGTTGAAAACTTTTTTCGAAGGAACAAAGCTGTTGATAACCCCACAATCCCAGCACCAACAACCACAAAGTCTTGTGTAGAAAGGAATTCTTCTCTTTCCCATAAACTTAATTGATTGAATGAAAGCATGGATTTTCGCGATTTTTTTAGAATTTTGTAACTATACGACAAAAGTAAATTTTTTCGTTATTAACTTGTACATTAAATCACATGATAAAAGTAGCTTTTTTACTGTTTTTTGTAGCCTTGTCAACGCTAACTGTTTCCGCTCAAAACGTTACAGTCTCCCTTCAAGGTTCGATTAATAACTTCACTTCTAAAGCGCGAATTTTTGGAGCTACATTATACGTTCTTCAAGATGACAAATCACTTTCAAAATCCGTTTCAGATAATTACGGAAATTACTTTGTTTCGGCTAAAATTGATATTCAAACTCCTATGGAAATCATGGTGTCAAAACCAGGCTACGTAACAAAAAAAGTGCTTTTCGATCTTTCAACAATGAAAGTCAGTAAAAACAAGGAGGTTGTTATTCAAATTGTTGAGGAGTTAGTAGTTGAATTATACGAACAGAAACCCGGTGTGGATTTGAGCTTTGCTAAAAATGGATATGCTGAGAAATTCACTTGGGATCAACCCGCTTTTATAGCGAGACCAGACACGAAGAAAAAAGAAGATTTAGATGAAGAAGTTAAAGAAGCTTACGTGGCTGCAGAAAAAACACAAAAAACTGCAATTCTAATTGACAAGGCACAAAAAGAACTTTCAAAAAACAATTATCAAAAAGCAATTTCCTACTTTGATTCAACCTTGGTTATTAACCCAAAAGACAGTGTTTCTTTCAAGAAAAGAGCGGATGCTATTCAAGCGTGGGATTTGGTAAAAAAACAAGAAAAAGACAATCAGGACTATCAAAATTTCATAACCAATGCTGATTTAGCTTTCAAAACAGGAAATTGGGCAGATGCCGAATTGAATTACAACAACGCACTTGGCAAAAAGGCAAAAGATTCCTACGCTTTAAGTATGATTCAGAAAATTAAGGATGAAAAGCAAAAAGAAATTGATGCAAACCTTAAAAAGTCTAATTACGACAAGGCTCTTGCTGATGCAGTAGCATTCGTTTCAAAAAACAAATTTGATGAAGCAATTCAAAAATACAATCAAGCTATTACTTTCCAGCCGAACCAAAAAAGCTACATTGATGGTGAAATAACCAAAGCTCAACAAAAGAAATCAGATTTTTCACAAGAAGAAATTGTAAAAAAAGAACTAAAGGCCGCTTCTGACTTGGTAACAAAAGGTCAATTTGACCAAGCTATTCAAGGGTATAAAAACACGGAAGGGTCTGTTGCAAAATTCTCCAATCAAGCACTTATTGACAAATACTCTAAAGAAATTATTGATGGAATTCAAAAAGTGAAAGACAAGAAAAATTCGGAGGATCAAGCTTACAAAAATCAATTAGACAAAGCAAAAGAATACTTTTTGAAAGGTCGTCAGTTCTACACTTTAGCCAAAAACACACTTAATTCTGACCCGATGAAAAGTAAAACAAACGAGCCAGAAGTAGTTGAATTACGTGAGAAAATTGCCAAAATGGAGGCCTTCTATACAGATAAAGATGCCGCATACAAAAGCATTCAACAAAAGAAAAATGAGGATGCCATTCAGCGATTAACAAAGTTGACTAACGCTGATGTCTTTACTAAAAAAATTGCCATTTCAACCGAAAAATCTCAAATCCAAAAGTCATTGGATTCATTGCAAGCATTGGTAAAACCTGCAACTCCTGTCAACACAAACAAAACAGCTAATCCACCTGCATTAGTAACCAATAATATCAGTGCACCGGGAGAAATGGTTACCGGAAACAAAGCGCAAGCTTATGCAGACATGTATGCAACAACTGAAAAAAGAAAGGCATCACCTCTTCAACAACAGCAAGATAAAAAAGATGCGATAGAATACGACCATTACTTTAATCAAACATTGATTTCCTCTCGACAAGAGGAAGAAAAAAACAGACAATTAGATTTTGCCAACAATGTTGAAACAATTGACAGAGACGTAAAGTCAACGAATGTAAAAATTCAATATACACAAGAAAATAAAGTATTGAAGACTGAGGTAGATATGCAAAAAAACAATGCTGTTGCTTTAGCTACTCAGGAAGCAAATTTCCAAAAAATTGACAACTGGAAAGACAAAGCAGACGATTATAATCGTGATATTAAAATAGATCTTGACGCACAACGCGAGTTAATTGCCAAAGACGTGGATTTCAACAAGGATAACACAGAAATGAAATCTCGATTTGTTAAAGCATCTGATACACAACGTCAATACGAATCAGAAAACAGAGTTCAAAACACGCAGTATTCAAAATACAAGCAAGATTCATTGAGTCGTGTTGACCAAGAGTTAAGAGCGTATCAAATTCAGAAAAAATTTGACGCAAAAGACATAAAAGGTCAAAGCCCAAATAACTTAGCAGATGAAAATGGAGTTCCTTTCGAAAAAGGAAAAATGACTGAACGCGTTTACAAAATCAAAAATGCTGACGGTGATGTTATTTCTGTAATCACACGAAGAGTTGTAGTTGACAAGGATGGTTATGGTGTCGTTTTCGAACAAGTCACGAATGAAACTGGCACAAATTATTATACAAGAAACGGAAGTCCTGTTCCTGATTTTGTTTGGTTCAACGAATCTACAGGTGAAAACCTTTTAAACAAATAAACGCTTTTCAATTTCGGCTGTCAGTAACTATTTTACCAATACCGAAATGCTGACTTGCTAAATTGTATTTTCGTCAAAAAAGCAGCAAATGAATGTCCATTTTATTGCGATTGGCGGAAGTGCAATGCATAATTTAGCTATCGCTTTACACCGTAAAGGAGCACATGTTACAGGTTCTGACGATGAGATTTTTGAACCTTCTCGAACTAAGCTAGAAAAAGAAGGGATTTTACCTGAAACAATTGGGTGGGACGCTCATCGTATTCATGACAAATTAGATGCAGTTATTCTTGGAATGCACGCTAGAATTGATAATCCAGAATTGATTAAAGCGAAAGAACTTAACATTCCTGTTTTTTCATATCCGGAATACCTTTACGAGCAAAGCAAGCAAAAGAAACGAATCGTAATTGGCGGAAGCCATGGAAAAACGACAATAACATCCATGCTGTTGCATGCATGTCGCAAATTGAATGTGAATACAGATTACATGGTTGGAGCGCAATTAGAAGGCTATGATTGTATGGTTCGATTGAGTGAAGATGCGCCATTTATGATTTTGGAAGGGGACGAATACTTAAGTTCGCCGATTGATCGCAGACCCAAGTTTCATTTATACAAACCAAACGTTGCCTTGATTAGTGGAATCGCTTGGGACCATATAAATGTGTTTCCAACTTTTGAAAATTATGTTGAACAGTTTGATTTGTTTTGCTCTTACATTGAACCAAATGGGCGATTAATATACAACACAGAAGATTCTGAAGTAAAAAATTTGGGAGAAAAATATGCTGCTCAATTCCAGACTATCCCCTACCAAACGCCTGATTTTAAACCAACAGAAACGGGAACAGAATTAACTTTTGAAAATCAAACTTTTTCATTAAAAATATTTGGCCCACATAATTTACAAAACTTAATGGGCGCCATGCATTTAGCGGAGGCAATGAATATTTACAATGTAGATTTTTTACGTGCAATGGAAGATTTTACGGGAGCTGGAAAGCGCTTGCAAAAAGTGGCAGAGAAAGAGCAATTCGTTATGTTTAACGACTTTGCGCATTCTCCTTCAAAACTCAAAGCTACAACAACAGCTGTTAAACATCAATATGCGGATCGGAAAGTGATTGCGTGTATGGAATTGCACACATTTTCATCCTTGAAAAAAGAGTTTTTACCACATTATGAAAATGCAATGGATAAAGCAGATGTGGCAGTTGTTTATTTTAGTCCTGCAGTTGTTGAACACAAAAAATTAGAACCCATAACAAAAGTGATGGTTTTAGAAGGGTTTGGAGGAAACGTTATTGTTTGCACTGAAACAGCTGAAGTATTGAACATCATTCGTTCTCAGGATTTTACTAATTCAGTTCTTTTAATGATGTCCTCTGGTAATTTCGACGGTATTAATTACGATGAATTGGGAGTCGAAATTTGCTCAACACTTTAAAATCAATCGCAATGAAATTAATTTTTCCACTTTTTCTGATTCTGGTTGCTTGTGCACCTAAAGGATTTAACAGCAAGAAGGCCACACAATTAGACCTATCAGTTTGGAATAATAAAAAGTATGAATTTGCAGTGTTGATTCACGACTTGAACACGGGTAAATACAGTTATTGGAATGATTCTTTGATTGCTATTCGCTTCACACCTGCTTCTACTTTCAAAATTGCAAATACAATTATTGGTTTGGAAACCAATGCCGTTCAAGATGTTACAACAACCTTTGAATGGGATAGCACCGTTTATAAAAATCCAAAATGGAACCATTCGCAAGACATGCGTTCAGCATTTATCAATTCTACGGTTTGGTATTATCAAGCACTTGCTAGAAAAATTGGAGCAGAAAAAATGGAAAATTATCTAACTGCATTTACTTACGGGAATTCCTCTTGCAAAGGTGCGATTGATAGTTTTTGGCTCAATGGAGAATTGAAAATCTCCATGATGGAACAAATTCAATTCATAGATAAAATCGTAAATAAAAAGCTGGAAATTCGGCCTGAAATCTATGAGAAATTAGAAAAACTAATGCTCCTTAAAAAAGTCGGAAACTATTCTGTTTATGGAAAAACAGGATGGGGCGTAGAAGAAAGTACCAGTGTTGGTTGGTTAGTTGGTTATGCAATTGATGGTGATTCAAAAGTTAGTTTTGCCACTTTAATTTTAAGTGAACACCCTGAAGATTTTGACTTTGCTGCTTACCGTAAAAACATCACCTTTACTGCCTTAAAACGAGCAGGTTATATAAAAGACAACGAGTAAAAGCTAATTTCGAAATACGATTCGTCTGTAGATAATTGCAATCATCAACGAGTTCAAAGTCGAATAAACCATCAGTGCCAACAAGGAAACAACCATAGTGAACTTTGCATTATAAATTGAATCAGCTTGTTGCATCTGTTGTTTAATAATCTCAGCCTTTGTTTTGTTTTGCATTCCAGGTGCTGACTGCTGAATTTGCTTAATCAACTTAGGATTCTCAAGTTTTTGTGCGATTTCTGCTTTCTTCTTTTCGTTAAATTCTGGATAAATGTTTTGGTAATAGAAATACAAAAAACCACTCAACAAAACCGTATATGGAACACCTGCGAGCATGCCTGTTTTGATGTCATTCAACAAATTGCTTTCCGTTTCTTTGCGTTTAATCATGTACAATGAATAAGCAATTGCTGTCGTCAACAAAAACATATTGATGAAAACAAAAACCGTGATGTTATCTAAAGAAAATGAAAAAGCCAACGCAGTCATTTTCACGGCAATCCAAATCAAAGCGAAGATTAAACCAACTTTTACTGGAAGTTTCATATAATTAAAGAATTACTATGCTTAAAAAAGCAACTTTTAACTATTCATTGAAATCAAAAACTCTTCGTTAGAAAGTGTATTCTCCATGTGCGATTTCATAAATTCCATTGCTTCAACCGGATTCATATCTGCAATAAATTTACGAATCAACCAAACGCGTTGCAGTACATCTTTACCAACTAATAAGTCTTCACGGCGCGTACCCGAAGCTGTAATATCAATTGCTGGGTAAATTCTTCTATTCGATATTTTTCGATCCAATTGCAATTCCATATTACCTGTTCCT
>CAZHPL010000011.1:0-26158 GCA_964534495.1 uncultured Lishizhenia sp. | reverse complement strand
GTTCATCAAATCCCAGTTCCCGAATTTCAGGGAGTTTTTGATTAAAGCGCTCATGCCAAAATGCAAAGTGCAGCTGTTTCTACGGAGCGCATTATTGTGAAATCAAAAAAGTCGGCTTATAAAAATGAAGATTGGGACGCTGTTGATGCGTACAATGCTGATTCAACGTTTTTAGATAAAGCAAAAGATGAGGATTTACCCAAAGAAATGAAAGGTAAAACCAAAGAAGAAAAAGAGAAAATAATCCTTGAGAAAAATGCTGAACGCGATAAAATTCAACAAGAAATTGGTGAATTGGCCAAAAAGCGAGAAGAATACATCAATGAACTGAAAAAGAAGGAAGCATCAAATGCGAATCAAAAAAAGGATGATTTCGGAACAGCCGTTTCTAATGGTATTCACGAAAAAGCAAAAGCGATTGGTTTTGAATAAGCCTTTTTGATGTATGCTTAAAAAAATCCAAATCTCAATTTGTTAGGCAAATCGAACAAAATCTCATTTTTGGAGTATAACACTTTGTATGAATGGATTGGAGCGTTTTTTTGAGGGTTTAGATCCAGTGATGGCAGCGTTTATTGCTACGACGTTCACGTGGTTGGTTACAGCAGCTGGGGCTTCATTGGTGTTTTTCTTCAAGACATTGCATCGTGGTGTTTTAGACGGAATGCTTGGTTTTACAGGCGGTGTAATGGTGGCAGCAAGTGTTTGGTCTTTGCTATTACCTTCCATCAGTATGTCTGAAAAATACTATCCGCAAATGCCGTGGATGCCTGCTGCAGTTGGTTTTTTGATGGGAGCACTTTTTTTGTTTTTTTTAGACAAAAGCATGCCTCATTTGCATATTAATTTTTCTGAAAATGAAACAGAAGGTTTTAAAACACAGCTGCATAAAACAACGCTTTTAGTATTAGCTATTACTTTGCACAATATCCCAGAAGGTTTAGCAGTTGGCGTACTTTTTGGAGCAGCGGCGCATGGTGTTGAGGGAGCCAGTATTTCAGCAGCGGTTGCCTTAGCAATAGGAATTGGTATCCAAAATTTCCCGGAAGGTTTTGCAGTGGCAATGCCTTTGAGAAGGGCCGGGGCAAGCCGATTTAAAAGTTTTTGGTACGGACAATTGTCTGCGATTGTTGAGCCCATTGCCGGTGTTATTGGAGCTATTGCGGTCATTTACATCGAGCCCATTTTACCCTTTGCCTTGGCATTTGCAGCGGGTGCAATGATTTTTGTCGTTGTGGAAGAAGTCATTCCTGAAACGCAGCGCGATAAATACACCGATGTAGCCGTTCTTGGATTTATTGGCGGTTTTGTCGTTATGATGATTTTAGATGTCGCCTTGGGTTAAGCTTTAGACTTTTTGAAAGTATATCCAACACCAATCTGAAACAATTGTCGAAAGGCTTTAGCAGGAGCTTCAAGGCTATTGAATTCTTGTTTAAATCCAAGGTGCAGATAATAAGAGGGTTGAATGAAAAAAGAACCCATCGGAATAGTATAACTAAAACCAAACCTCAAACCTAAATTCGTTTTCCTCGCAAAATCACCTTGAGTACTTAAGTCTCTATTTATAATATGTACGGAGGAATCAGTGACTTGGGGATACGAAGAACTGCCTGTAACGGAATAGGCATAAACCCAATTTGCATGTATCCCTGCTGAGAAGTGGAAGTTTTCTGTCAATTCTAAATTAACAGGAAAAAAATCAATGTCCAACACTTCTTTGCTGAAAGTTCCTTCGTGTGTTTCACTGCCAAAGTGCCCTACTAGGTTTGTATTGAAATCTCCACTGTATTTTTCAATATTTAATCCTACCCGAAACGAATTTTTTCGATCAACCATGAAATCTGTTAATTGAACTCCAAACTGATACCCATAAGCAGAATGATATTCTTTATAGTAAGGGCCTCCCGAATTCCCGAAATCGAATAATTTTCCATTATTAAATCCGGCATTAAGTAAAATCCTTTGTGAAAAGAGAGGCGATTGAGCGCACAACACAATTAGAAAAGCAGAAATGAAGAACCTTTTCATGGTTTAAATTTAGATTTTTTCCGCAAATGCAATCACATGTCCGTCTAGGTCAGAACAATAAAACACTTGATCTCCCCAATTGCGTTTTTCAGGCGCACTGATGATGAGTATATTTAAAGAAAGAACATGTTGGTACACTTGCTCTAAATCATCCACTTTTAAGTACAATTCGCATCGTGGAATGTGTTTCCCTTTTTCGGGATGAGGTGTTTTGTCTTTCAATATTTTGGCAATACCATCATTCGGCATTAATCCCAATTTTACATTAGGAGCTAAGGTAAACTCAGTCATTCCAGGAACATCAAGGCTTGGGACTTGTTGAAATAAAGCAGCATAAAAATCTCTGCTCGCCCCTTGGTTCTCAACATAAAGTATAAATTCGATTTCCTTCTGAATGTGCATGGCATAAAAAAAGCGGATATTTTCACATCCGCTTTCGTTAAAATTACTTACAAATCGTTTCTTCCGTCATTTTTAATATGCGACGAACTTCATCCAAGGTTGGTGCCTCAGCATAAACACGCAAAACAGGCTCCGTTCCTGAAGGACGAATCATTACCCAACGTTGATCGTCTAAGAAATATTTAAATCCGTCAATAGTTTGAAGATCCGAAACCGTGTAATCGCCAAATTGAGCGTATGCACCCGCTTTGCAATTCGCAATGATTTTTTGTTTCAATTCTTCTGTAATGTGTAAGTCGCTTCTTTCGAACTTAAATTCACCTACGATTTCATATACTTCTTCAATCAATTGATCCAAAGTTTTACCTGATTTCGCCATGAATTCCCAGATAATTAATCCCATCCAGATACCATCTCTTTCAGGAATGTGACCTTTCACTGCAATTCCACCGGATTCTTCTCCACCTAATAAAATATCATCTTTCACCATGATGGAAGCAATTTCCTTGAACCCAATTTTGGTGGTGATGACTTCTAATCCGTAATGTTTACACAATGCATAAACACGCGGTGTAACACTAAATGCGATGGCAACTTTACCTGTCATTTGCTTGTATTTCACCATGTAGTGAATCAATAACAAAATGATGTGGTGGGAATCAACGAACTCACCTTTACCATTGTATAAACCAATTCTATCAGCGTCACCATCCGTTGCTAGAGCACATTCAATGTTCCCTTTTGCGATGATTGTGCGTTCTAATTCTTTCAAGTTTTTCGCAATCGGTTCAGGTGCTTGACCATAAAAGGAAGGATTATGCTCACAATGCAATAATTCCACTTCCGGTAAGATTTGAGGAATAACGCGTTGACCCGCACCGAACATTGCATCGTACATTAATTTCAAACCTGAATTGCGAATCGCTTCTAAGTCAAAGTTATTGCGAACGTGGTCTACGTATAGTTTTTCGATATCAATTACTTCCACTTTTCCTGCTGCAATGGCCTCGTCAATTGAAATATTTTCATAAGCAACAGAGCAAATTTCAGGAATCATATCTTCCACTTCTTGTACTTGTTCAGGAGCCAAAGGACCACCGAAATCTGCTTTCAATTTGTATCCGTTGTAAGAAGGTGGGTTATGACTTGCTGTTAAATCCACTCCAATTTGACAACCGAATTTGTTAGCTGCCAAAGAAATCATAGGAGTTGAAACAAATCCACGTGACATTTTCACAGGAATACCTTGTGCAATGAAGATTTTTACAGCCGTTTCCATGAACAACTCACCTGCAAAACGACAGTCGTGACCTACAAAAACAGATGGGTTTTCATAGTTTTTTTTCAACCATTCGCCCGTTGCTTCAGTTACACGAGCCACGTTATCTACTGTAAATTCTTTAGCAATAATAGCTCTCCAGCCATCCGTGCCAAATTTGATTTTTAATGCCATATTAGTTTAAGTTATTAGGTTAATGTTTGTAGTTAAAAGTTAAGAATTAAGAGTTTAGAGTTAAAAGCTAAGAGTTAAAAGTTTAGAGTGAATAATTCTTAAAACCTTTACTAATCACTAATCACTATTCACTTATCACTATTAACTAATCATTTATCACTTTCTAAATTCACTTTCCACTCTTCACTCTTTTCACTTTTTAAAATTCAATATTGTTTTTTCGATAATGCCCACACATTCAAACAATTGTTCTTCTGTCATTACCAATGGTGGAGCAAAGCGAATGATATTTCCGTGTGTAGGTTTTGCCAACAAACCGTTTTCTTTCAATGCAACACATAAATTCCATGCCGTTGAGCTTTCTGGCGTGTCGTTAACAACAATTGCATTCAACAAACCTTTTCCGCGCACTTTTACAATTAAGTCGCTTTCTTGCGCAATTCGATTCATTTCTCTTCTGAAGATTTGTCCCAAATTACGTGCGTTTTGAATCAAGTTTTCCTCGTTTACAACTTCTAAAGCTGCTATCGCTACTTTCGCTGCAATGGGGTTTCCTCCAAAAGTAGAACCGTGTTGACCTGGTTTAATAACCATCATGATTTCATCATCCGCCAAAACAGCAGAAACAGGGTAAACTCCTCCAGAAAGAGCTTTCCCTAAAATCAAAATATCGGGTCTGCTATACGTTGCTTCTTGACGCTCGCATTTGTTTTCACAAGTACAATTTCCACAAACTGCTAATAGACTTCCCGTTCTTGCAATTCCTGTCTGAACTTCGTCCGCAATGAAAAGCACTCCGTTTTCTGTACACGTTTTACGAGCAAATGCCATAAAATCGTCTTCCGGTGTATAAACTCCTGCTTCACCTTGAATCGGTTCAACCAAGAAACCCGCTACATTCGGTTGTGACAAAGCTGCTTTCAAAGCTTCTTTATCATCATAAGGCACAGAAACAAATCCTGCTGGATAAGGCCCAAAGTTTTTATTAGAATCAGGATCACTTGAAAATGAAACAATTGTTGTTGTTCTTCCGTGGAAATTTCCTTCACAAACAACAATTACCGCTTGATTTTCGGTAATTCCTTTTTTCTCATAAGCCCATTTTCTACATAATTTGATAGCCGTTTCAACAGCTTCAGCTCCTGTATTCATAGGTAGCACCTTATCAAAACCAAAATAGTCAGTGACAAATTTTTCGTATTCACCCAATGAATCGTTGTAAAATGCACGAGAAGTTAAAGCCAAGGTTTGAGCTTGATCAATAAGTGCTTGCGTGATTTTCGGATGGCAATGACCTTGGTTTACGGCAGAATAGGCTGAAAGAAAATCAAAATATTTTTTTCCTTCAACATCCCAAACATACACTCCTTCACCTTTCGATAATACAACAGGTAGTGGGTGGTAATTGTGAGCTCCGTATTGGTCTTCCAACGAAATCAGTTCGGAAGAATTTAATTTTTTCATTGTTGATTGCATACTATATTGTGTAAGAAAGGCAAAGATAGTTAATTCAAATTGTTGTGAAAATTTTGTTAATGTGTTTCTTTTCAAAAGTTTTATCATAAATTTGTTTTGTGATAACCTCCAGAATAAATAGAGTTTTTTTATTGATTGCTGCGTTCTGCCTTTTGCTGAACTCGGTTGGAATGTCTTTCACAAATGTTCAATTTAAGCATCCGCTAAAAAAAGAACTTTCAAAAATTGAACGTCAAGCAGAAAGCACTTCGGGAATTTTCAAAAGTCTTGATGATGATGCCGATTATCGCTTTGAAGCAGAAGAAACAGAATCAGACAATGAAGATTCTGCGGATGGCAACAGTTTATATTTAGTAGATTTTAAAGTTCCTTCGATAGTAATTGAATACCAGCCTACAATTTTGGCGTCTTCAGGATTCTATTACAAATCGCTTTCGACGGTTCCATTATTTATAAAATTCAGAAATTTAAGGCTATAAAAAGATTTTCACTCGCTGCACAAATTAATTCGTTGCTTACGAAAATCTTTTACCTATGAAAAAAAATGAAGTATTTCATTTGGATCATGTTATCCATGAATTAAAACATTATTTGCCTTCACAAGCGCCGCTAAAGGACTTTATTCACCACAACACGCTACATGCGTTTCAGGCGGATATGTTCCATGAGGCTATGAATAAGGCTAACAAAATCTTCGGCTATAATACCTATTTACAGCTGAAAGAATATCGTGAATTGTATCACGAAGGGAAAATTAGAAAAGAAATAATAGAACGTTTCCTTCCAGAAAATGATAAGATATCTTGGATGGAGCGCCTTTTATTAAAAGAATACGATGAGAATGTGAGTCCCATTTGTGGCACTTTACGTTCCCAATGGAAAAACAGTTTTCATATTGATTTAGATTCATTGGTTCATCCCTTGCTATTCCGTTTGGTTAGCAGTTATTTGGATCAAGGAATTTCAATTTGGAATTTTCCTGTCAATAAAACAGGCTTCCTTGAATCTATGCGTGCTTTGGATGCCAATGGTTCAGTAAGTTTTTTCAAAACAAGTCGTGCAAGAAAATTGCTTCAGGACGCATCATTGCAACTTACGGATTTATTAAAGTTGGTTGTTGGTGAGGAGAAATACTTCGAACATTATTTGTTCGATCAACAACTTGCCCATCCTGGTTATTCTGGAATGGTAGCTGTTTTGGAAGACAATCCCGAAACATTGATTGACAAGCGTAAAATTTCCTTAACGGATTTTATCCACTTTGAATTATTGATGGAAATCGACGCCTTGGATTTTTATTTTGGTGAGATTTGGGCACCTATTTCCATGAAAATCAATGGAGAAGTTCGTGAGTTGTTTGCAAAATTACCTTTTGATGAATTAGCAGAAGTAAAAAGAACTTGGCAAGAAGCTTATGAATGGACGTATTACGATGAGGTAATCAATGGATTATTGAAAAAACATTCAACACCTAAAAAGCAAGATCAACTTCAAGGTTTATTTTGCATTGACGACCGTGAATGTTCGATTCGTCGTTTTGTTGAAAGTGAACATCCAGCTGCTTCGACTTACGGAACGGCCGGTTTTTTCAATGTTGAATTTTACTTTCAGCCTGCATACTCGGATTTCAGAACCAAAGTTTGTCCAGCGCCGGTTACGCCTAAATATTTAATCAAGGAAGTTGAAAATGATTTGAAGCATAAAAAAGATTTTCATTTCCACAAAAGTGCTCATGGACTTGTATTTGGTTGGTTGATTACGCATACACTAGGTTTTTGGTCAGCTCTAAAATTGGTAGCTTCGATTTTGCGCCCAGTTCAAAATGCAGCTGCGGTGTCTTCTTCGCGTCACATGCACCCGGATGCTGAATTGACAATTGAAAATAAAAACGGTGAAAAAACCGAAGATGGTTTGCAAATAGGTTACACCTTAACTGAAATGACAGATCGCCTTGAAGGTTTATTACGAAGCATTGGTTTGGTTGAAAATTTTGCTCCACTTGTATATGTTGTTGGTCATGGCTCTAGTAGTTCGAACAATACGCATTATGCAGGTTATGATTGTGGTGCTTGTTCAGGTCGACCTGGTTCCGTAAATGCACGCGTGATTTCATGGATTGCCAATCATCCGAAAGTAAGAAAAATGTTGGCGGAAAGAGGAATTGAAATTCCTGCTTCGACTCAATTTGTGGGTACACTACACGATACTTGTCGCGATGAGTTTAGCTACTTTTTAGATGTTGAATTAAACGAAGCAAACAAAAAAGCACACGCTGAAAACAGCCGTATTTTCGATAAAGCTTTGGATTTGAATGCCACGGAACGTTCTCGCCGTTTTGTATTAATCAACTCTAAAAAAGACGTCAAAAAAGTACATAAGGATGTGAAATTACGCTCCGTTTCCTTGTTTGAGCCTCGTCCTGAATTGAATCACGCGACCAATACATTGTGTATCGTTGGTCGTAGAGATATTTCTCGTGGATTGTTCTTAGACAGACGTTCGTTTTTGAATTCATTTGATTACGAAGTGGATCCGGAAGGAAAATATTTATTAGGAATCATGAATGCCATCGCTCCAGTTTGTGGAGGAATCAACTTAGAATATTATTTCTCGCGTGTGGATAATCACAAATTAGGTGCAGGAACAAAATTGCCTCACAATGTTATGGGCTTGATAGCTGTCGCAAACGGAATTGATGGTGATTTGCGTACGGGTTTGCCTAGTCAAATGATTGAAGTGCATGATCCTATTCGTTTGTTGGCCATTGTTGAACACAAACCAGAAGTGATTTTAAAAACCATCCAAACGAATCCAGCCACTTACGAATGGTTCAATAACGAGTGGGTAAGACTAATGGCAATTCATCCAGAAACGCATATTCCTTATTTGTTCAAACGAGGTGAGTTTATTCCTTACCAAACATTGAATGAAGAACTGAAAGTGACAGAGAATCTACTGAATATCCTTCAACACGAGCACGAAAATTTACCAGTTTATGAACTTAAAAACGAAGTGAAATGAAAGCATTAATTAATTTCTTTATTATACTTCCGTTCATAAGCTTTTTTCTAAGCTTACTTATCCCACGAAAAAACGAACGTGCCTTGTCTGTACTTGCATTTATGTCGGTTGGGATTCAGTTTTTTGCCACGCTTGCCTTTTCTGTTCTATGGTTCAAAAACGGAATGGAAGTCATCAACTTGAAAGAGTTTTCGGTTTATAAAACAGCGAATTACGATTTCTTTATTGATTTCTACTTTGATAAACTAACCCTTGTTTATTTGTTGCTCGGGTCCATGATAACGTTTGTAATTACCGTTTACAGTCGCTATTATCTGCATAGAGAAGAAGGGTATAAACGCTTTTTCAATACGATATTGTTCTTCTATTTGGGTTTCAATATCATCATTTTTGCAGGAAATATCGAAACGCTTTTCATTGGATGGGAAGTATTGGGTATCTCCTCCTTCTTGTTGATTGCTTTCTACCGCGATAGGTATTTACCAGTGAAAAATGCAGTGAAAGTATTTTCTATTTATCGAATTGCCGATGTAGGAATCATTCTCGTTATGTGGCTTTCACATCACTTGTGGCACGAAAACATCTCGTTTTTCAAGTTGAATAATGCTGAATTGGTTCATGAACACTTGATGCAAAACTCATTTGTTGGTTTGGCCATTTCAATGATGATTTACATTTCTGCGGCAGCTAAGTCCGCGCAATTACCATTCTCTTCTTGGTTACCAAGAGCAATGGAAGGTCCAACGCCATCAAGTGCTATTTTCTACGGCTCATTGTCCGTTCATATCGGTGCTTTTTTATTATTGAGAATGTATCCGTTTTGGGAAGCACAAACAGGTTTTAGAATCTTTTTGATAGTAGCAGGCTTGTTTACAGCGATTGCGGCAACTTTTATTGCACGTGTTCAAAGTTCCATAAAAAGCCAAATTGCTTATTCTTCGATTGCGCAAATAGGTTTAATTTTTATCGAAATTGCTTTGGGTTTGCATGATGTTGCATTGATTCACATTGCAGGAAATGCTTTCTTGAGAACCTATCAATTGTTGGTTTCTCCATCGGTGGTGAGTTATAAAATTCGTGAACAATTCTATGAATTTCAACCGCGTGAAAAAACAATCGAAGATTCATGGCCAAAGAAATTGGAATATGCCTTGTACATTCTGAGTTTGAAAGAATGGAACTTGGACAGCTTCATGTATCGTTACTTTTGGAATCCCTTGAAATGGATTGGTTCGAAATGGAAATTACTGAATTTCAAGTACATTTTCTTTTTCGCAGGAAGTGCAGTTGTTGGAGGAGTTATTCTCTTGATTTTTAGAGATTCTATTCAAGCTAATTACCGATTTTCATTACCCGTTTTCTTTGCAATAGTAGGATTTTTGATTGTTGTAAAAGCCTTTACCGAGAGAGATTCCGTGCGTAAAAGTTGGACACTCATCATGTTGAATCACTTTACAATTGCAATTGCCATTTCATTCAATGAGCATTTTGATTACATGCACCACGTTTGGTATTTAAGTGGAATTGTAATTTCTTGGTTCATTGGATTGATGTTGTTGATTCGTTTGAGGAAGATGGAATGGGTGAGTTTGGATAATTTCTATGGTCATTCGTATGAACATCCGAAAATGGCCATCATCTTTCTGATTTGCGGTTTGGGCTTGTCAGGATTTCCAATCACGCCTTCTTTTATTGGAGAAGATTTAATTTTTTCTCATATACATGCCAATCAAATTGGATTAGCATTTTTTACAGCTTTAAGCTTAATTATTAATGGTTTGGCGACAATACGCATTTATGCTCGCGTATTCCTTGGACCACACATTAAAAACTATCACGGAGTAGCAAAACGCTCTTCATAACTTTAATTTAAGATAATTAACATGAAAAATATTTTGCCTAAAGACGGTTTTGAAGGTTTCAAAGAAAACTTCACGTCAGACGCCCTTTCTGGGTTTTTAGTATTCCTTTTGGCTTTACCACTTAGTTTGGGTATTGCAAAAGCAAGTGAATTTACACCTATATATGGATTGATTACAGCTATGATTGGTGGGATTCTTGTAAGTTTTATTGCTGGTTCACCATTAACAATTAAAGGCCCAGCGGCAGGACTTATTGTCATAGTTGCAGGATCGGTAACAGAATTAGGTCATGGTAATACAGAACTAGGTTGGCACCTTGCTCTAGGTGCAGTTGTCGTTGCAGGAGTTATCCAAGTGTTGTTTGGACTCTTAAAGTTGGGTAAATTCAGTGAGATTTTTCCCCTATCCGCACTTCACGGTATGTTGGCTGCTATCGGTATTCTTATCATGAGTAAACAAATTCACATTTTAGCGGGTGTTTCTCCATTGACACCTGACGGTAAATCAATGGTTGAGCCTCTTGAATTATTGGTCTTATTGAAAACGACCATACCTAATTTCTTTGCTCATAAAGACGTTGCAATTATCGGTTTAACTTCATTAGCAATTGTTTTTGGATGGCCGATGTTAAAAGTGAATTTTTTGAAAAAAATACCAGCTCCATTAGTTGTATTACTTGTTTCTATTCCTATGGCTATGGCATTTGGCTTGAAAAACACTGATGGTTTCAAGCCATTGTTGACTTTCGATAAAGGTTTCTTTGATATTCTTGGTGTTAATGTAAGTTTTGATGGTTTTCATCAAATGGGCGCTTTTATTAAATATGTGGTAATGTTTGCTTTAGTAGGAAGTTTAGAGGCTTTATTGACCGTAAAAGCTATCGATATGATGGACCCATTCAAACGAAAATCTAATTACAATAAAGATTTAATTGCAGTTGGGATCGGAAACATCATTGCAGGTGTTTTTGGTGGACTCCCTATGATTTCTGAGGTTGCTCGTTCTTCAGCTAACGTCAACAATGGTGGTCGTACTCGTTGGGCGAATTTTTTCCACGGACTGTTTATTTTGATTTTCTTGATTTTTGCAGTCTCATTTAGCAATTTAATTCCTATGAGTGCTTTAGCTGCCATGTTAATAGGTGTAGGTTGGAAGCTATCGCACCCCAAAGAATTTGGACACATGTTTAAAATTGGTCCAGATCAGTTGGTGGTTTTCTTAGTGACGATTTTTGTGACTTTAGCAACAGATTTATTAGTAGGTATTGCAGCAGGAATAATATTAAAAATCATTCTTCATTTATTTCGTGGCGTATCCTTAAAGAGCTTTATAAAATCTGAATTTACAAAAGAAAACAATGTGATTCATGTACATGGCTCAGTCGTTTTTTCTAATTTCTTAAAGCTTCAATCAGAGATTCAAAATTCAGGACTTACCAATCAAATTCATGTGGACGTGTCGCAATGTAATTTTATTGACCACTCTTCAATTGAGGCTTTACATCACATGGAAGACGACTTCAAATCTCAAGGTGGGTTATTGGATATCATTGGTTTAAATCACTTTGAAAACTTACACGGCTCTAAACACAAGTTGGCTGCCCGTAAAAAACGCAATTAAGATGAAAAAAATAATTTTAGGATTGGCAATTGGGCTAACTGGTTTTGTTTCTGGGCAAACAACGGCCCAACCAAATTCTTCTTTTGCAAACAAAGAATTGCGCATCAATTTTAATGACAAAGGAGATTACATCAAGTTCACGTTTCTGAATCAGGTTTGGATGCGTTATACCCATAACAATCCGGGTTCGACTTTGTATGATACGCCCAAAGACCAAACGTTTGACATCGGTTTACGAAGAACGCGAATGCAAATTTATGGTCAGCTTTCAAAGCGAGTTTTCTTTTATACGCAAATTGGACAAAATAACTTGTCGTTTAATGGTGTGCGTAAGCAAGGGATTTTCTTTCACGATGCAATTGCTGAATTATCGATTTTCAATAAATACCTTTCTTTGGGAAGTGGTTTGACAGGTTGGAACGGTTTGTCTCGTTTTGCTGCACCAGCGGTAGGTTCTATTTTGATGGTTGACGCACCTTTGTACCAACAATCAACGAACGATGTAAGCGATCAGTTTTTGAGAAAGTTCAGTGTATATGCAAAAGGTAAAATTGGTAAGATAGATTATCGCCTAGTGGTTTCCAAACCCATGTCTTTGCAAAAAGCATCTACGGCAGGAGGTAATTTTGGAACAATTTCTTCATTCAGCACTTTGCCTCCGAAACTGCAATATCATGGATATGTAAGTTATCAGTTTTTGGATGAAGAAGCCAATACAATTCCGTATGCTACAGGAAGTTACTTGGGCAAAAAACGTGTGTTTAATATCGGAGCAGGTTTTCTTTTGCAGAAAAATGCGATGTGGCACTTGGCAGACAATGCAACAGACACTGTATCTACAGCCTTGAAATTGTTTAATGTCGATGTCTTTTATGATGCGCCGTTAAACAAAGAAAAGATGAATGCCATCACTTTCTATGCTGCTGGTCAATACAGTGATTATGGTAAAGGGTATTATAGAGATATTGGACCGATGAACACTTCGACAGGAACCAACGCAGCAGGAACATTTAGTGGAGCAGGCAATGCTTGGCCAACATTGGGTACAGGCGTAACGGTATTTGCGCAAGCAGGTTATTTGTTTAAGAAAGATTTATTAGGAAAAGACAATGGAACCTTGCAACCGTATGTTGGATACCAAATGAACAAATTTGATTACTTCGATAAAGCTGGCTCAACGTTCAATGTTGGGGTGAATTGGCTGATTGATGGTCATCGCTCTAAATTGACATTGGATTACCAAAATAGACCTGTATTTAGCACAAATAGTGCAGGTCAAAAAGTGACAACAGACAGAAGAGGAATGGTTGTATTACAATACCAAATCTCACTGTAGAAATAAGTAAGATGTAGGTAGGAGGCCTGTCGTTGATGTGGCGGAGTTTTTTCGATAACTTCTTCGTTGCGCAACGGCAGGTTACCTCACAAACATCAAAGAAAAGGTAGGAGACCTGTCGCTGTTTTTTTTTGACTTTTCAAAGTGAAGTGAGACAGCGGCAGGGTACCTAAACAAGGTAGGTAGGAGGCCTGTGATTGAAGATGAGTTTTTTTTGATAATTTTCTCTGTCAGTCACAGGTTTACCACAAAATATTAAAGAAGTAGGTAGGAAGACCTGTCAGCAAAGTAGGAATACTATTTCCGAAAACCTGACAGGTTTCTACATTTATGGCATTTCAGCTATTTTTAATGAACAGATTTTTGTTCCTTTGTAATTCAAATTCACTTTCCTACAGATGAGAAAAAGTAGTTTCATTGTCCTGATTTTATTGCCTTTACAAATATTCTCGCAACAAATAAAAATTGCTTTTGGCTCCTGTGGTCACCAAGATAAACCCTTGGCTATTCTTAAGGATATTGCGCAATCAAAACCGGATTATTTTATCTACTTGGGCGACAATATTTACGGCGACACACGTGACATGAAAGTCATGAAGCAGAAATACGACCAACTGGCAAAGAATCCCAATTTCAAATTATTAAAGAAAAAAACCAAAATTCTAGCAACTTGGGACGATCATGATTTTGGTGAAAATGATGCCGGAAAATACTATCCAAAAAAAGAAGAGTCCAAACAATTGTTCTTGCAATTTTTTGAAGAACCTAAAAATTCCGACCGTTGGAAACACCAAGGAATTTACACTTCTTACATGATTCAGAAGAAGAAAGTGCGCGTTCAGATTATTTTGTTAGACATGCGTACTTTTCGGGATGAACTTACCAAATTCGACCCATCAACCATTCAAAAAGATACCATTTATCACTACGACTTGGATTATGCTCCCACGCTTTCTGAAGATTCAACCATCTTAGGTTTGGCGCAATGGAATTGGCTGAAACAAGAATTGATGAAAGAAGCAGATATTCGTATCATTGGTTCATCTACCCAGTTTGGACCAACCTATAACGGTTACGAAGCATGGGCAAATTTCCCGTATGAACGCCAAAAAATGCTCGAAATGATTCAGCGCACAGGTACCAACGGAGTAGTGTTTATTTCCGGTGATGTGCATTATGCCGAATTATCGAAAGTCATGAATAAATACACTTATCCGATTTTAGATTTGACAGCAAGTGGCTTGACACAAGAATGGAAATTTGCGACGCCTAATGCCAATCGAATTGCAGGTCCAGTAATGGAAAATCACTATGGACAATTAATAATTGATGTAAAGAAAAACACCATAAATATGCAAATCATCGACATCAACAAGCAAGTTCGTATTGATTATGTCGTGAATTGGAAAGACTTAAAATTTAAGTAATCAAGGTCTTTATTTAGCTACCATTTCCGCCTCCATTTCCAAGTTTGCTGCTGCAATCAACACGCCACTTTAAAAGCAAAAAAGAGCTTCTTTCAGTCGCTTTTTCTGCTTGGTGGCTGCGTTTTGCAGTGCACAAAGCTTTCCAATTTCGTCGGGGCAGAGAAAATGTACACTAAAAAATGAATCTTTTTTCGAACCCTTTTGTTTCCTTTTACGACTTAATAACATCTAATTACCAAAAGCAATCGACTAGAAAACGATAGAAAAGGCTGTTTGACATTTTTTGTTCAGATGGCCTTTTTGATTTTACAATAATAGTGTCTCTACTTTCGTTTTTACAGTATGAAGAATGGTTTCTTTTTTGTTTTGCTTTTTATCACCTTTTCTGCCTTTACACAAAAAGACGTAGTTACTAAAGTCAATCCACTAAATTCCGACACAACCATATACACACTCGTAGATCAAGACGCAACTTTTCCTGATGACAATTCAACTATGATGAAGTATATTCAGAGCAATTTGATTTTCCCAGAAGACTTAGATATAAACGATTTTTGTGGTAAGACTTTCTTGCGTTTCATCGTCGAAAAAGACGGCTCGTTAACCCAAATCGAAGTGCTCCGATGCAAAAATGCGCAGTTGATTCAAATCTACAAAAACTTGCTTGCTAACATGCCCAAATGGAACCCAGCGCTTGTCAATGGAATCCCTGTTCGACAACGCTATACATTACCAATAACCATTTGTTTTTAAGTGATTAATTGATAAAAAGAAACAACTTATTACTCGCGGAATCTATAAAAAACAACAGGATTCCGCGAGTAATAATACTAGATTAGTAAACTTTCTATTGTAAGTTCTTGTTGGATAAAACCTGTATAGTACTCGTTTTTTACTACTGTTTTATTGGAAGTTAGCGCAGCAACTCAGGTATTAAGCTTATTCACGCTTTCGTTCGATTTTTTTCAACCAACTTATCGCAAATAGGAAATAGTTTGACACATTTCAAAGTGCTTTTTAGTTGCGTAGTTTCAATTCTATTTATTAAGTACAAAAACAATAAATAATAGTACAAATCATCCAATCAATTACTATATTTGTACCAAATATTTATAGATGGTTGTAAGAGATATACAGGATTTACTGCATTATTATAGTCAGCAATTTCGGTCGGTAATGCTCGTTGGGCCCAGGCAATCGGGAAAAACTACGCTTGCAAAAATGGTGTTTCCAGCTAAGAGATATGTTTCGTTAGAAAACCCCGATGAAAGAAATTTAGCATTGAGTGATCCAAAAGCATTTTTGAACCGGTTTCCGAATGGAGCCATTTTGGATGAGGTACAACGCGCACCAGAATTATTGAATTACCTGCAAGAAATCCTTGACAACACAACTGAAGATGGTTTATTTATCTTAACAGGCAGCAATAATCTTTTACTTCAAGAAAACGTAAGCCAAACCTTAGCAGGTCGAATCGGTGTGTTGGATTTATATCCACTGAGTTATCGCGAATTACAAAATCAAGTTAGACAGTACACGTTGAATGAGCTACTTTTGAGGGGTTTTTACCCAGAAATTCATCAAAAAAACAGAAATCCTGAATTGTGGTATCAATCGTATGTGCGCACTTATGTCGAGCGAGATGTGAGGCAACTAAAAAATATTGATAATGCAATGCTGTTCTTTAAATTTCTTCGTCTTTGCGCAGGAAGGGTTGGTCAAACAGTAAATAGGAGTGCTTTGAGTAATGAATGCGGAATTGATGTTAAAACAGTTGATTCGTGGTTGTCTATTTTGGAAAAAACCTTCGTTATTAAAATGCTTCCTACCTACTTCAACAACTTTAACAAGCGATTGGTTAAAACACCAAAACTTTACTTTGTGGATACTGGTTTGGCATGTTCCCTGCTTTCCATAAAAAAAGAAAGTGAACTTGAGGTGTCGCATTTTAGAGGGAGTTTGGTTGAAAATCTGATCATCATGGAATTTGTGAAGAACAATGCAAATTTAAACCTTGGTCAACAATTCTATTTTTGGAGAGATAACAAAGGCCTTGAAATTGATTTAATCATTCAGTCTGCCAATCAATTGGTGGCAACAGAAATCAAATCTGCTCAAACATTCTCAACTGATTTCGTTAAAGGTTTAAAGAAATTCAATGCATTGTCAGGCGAAACTGGTGGTGTATTAATTTATGATGGTGAAATGGAGTTTACTTCACAGGAATTGATTAAAGTTGTTAATTGGAAAAGTGCTTTGACTGATTAATCTTCATGTAATTTAGATAAAACAAACTCCAACATCGTCCCATCCAATTTTGAGAAAGCAAACCACTTCTTACCTAAGTCTTTCAGCGATGCACCAATGTGATACAGTTCTTTTTTGTCAATAATCAAAAATCGATCGTAACTTTCACGAAGTATACGGATTTAAATGGGCGCATATTGGCTGTTATGTCTTTCTAAATCTAATTGTAAAGCACGTGAAATTGATTTCGTAAAAATGATGACTTCAACATCTATTTCACGTTTACTAAAATGCGTCAAAACAGTTTCATCGACGTAGTTATCAATCAAAATGATTTCTTTGGTTGCTGTTCGAATAATTCGTGACATTAACGCATAAGCATCGAATAATTGTCCATCAAAGAAAACTCCTTGTGTTGGGATTAGTTTGAAATTGACCTGAAGTTCAATTTGATCAACTTTGTTTTTGATATTTTCCAAATTTTCCTCCAAACGGTTCATTCGGTTATTGATAACAAAACCTTTTAGTAAGTATTCTTTCAACACTCTATTCGCCCAAATTCGGAATTGTGTACCTTTCTTAGAATTAACCCGATATCCAACAGATAATATTACATCAAGATTGTAGTGTTTGATATTCTTTTTTTAGTTTTTCCATGAATAGCACCATGTTGAGTGGTATGTGCAAAAAATGCACTAACCACATTTTCATCTAACTCTTGATTTTTGAATATATTTTTTAATGCTTTGAAATTACTGTTCTGTCTCTTTCAAATAAAAGTGCGATTTGTTCTTGAGTTAGCCAAAACGTTTCATTGTCTTCGTCAAGGCGAACTTCTATGTGTTCAGCAGCTTCATTTGGGCGGTATAAAATGATTTCATTCTTCATAGGTTACTTGAAGTTATGAAATTTTATCCTTTGCTACAAGCTTTCTTGCCAGTTTATTCGCCCTTTCGCTCGATTTTTTCCACTAATTTATCACAAACCGGAAAGCGTTTAACGTAATTCAAAATGATATTTCGTTGCTTAGTTGATAGGCGTTTTTGCTGGTCATGGAGTTCACCGATGTCTTTTTTCCAAAAGTAAAATTCTTCTTTGTTGGGTACAATATTCGTACGGAATAAATAATGCCAATTTTTACTGCATACGGACAATCCTGTATTGAAATTCGCGACCTGATTGTTATTAATTGAAATCAGCATTCGATTGTCAGGTATGGGCTGTAGCAAGCTATATCCTTTAAAATGTGTGAAGTATTTTTGCAAAATTGTTTCGTTTTCTAGTTCAAATAAGTCGACAATTGTTGGAGCAATGTCAATGTTTGAAGTCAATTGATGCAGGTTCTTTTTCAAGTGTTGCTTTTCTGCTTTCGTCAAGATATTATCGGGAATGTAGGCCACCAAAGGAATGCTGATGGTCTCGGTGTAATTACTTTCCACATGGCCAATATTGTGGTGTTCCGTTAGTGATTCGCCATGATCTGAAACAAAAAGTACGATTGTGTTTTTCATCAAATTTTTCTCTTTGAGTTTCGTGAAAAACGAGCCCAAAATGTCGTCTTGGTATAAAACGGCATTGTCGTATGAATCACTGAAAGAGTTGTTCCACTTGTTGTATTTTTCAGGAATTTCATACGGATAATGGGTTGTATTTAACTGCACCACACCAAAGAATGGTTCCTTGGAATAAAGGTCAATTACTTGGTTGAGCTTGCGAATCGTAAAGGCATCTTTGATTCCCAAATCATTGAAATAAGGGAGACCGGAATTGTCTTTGTTCCACCAAATATCCAATTTTTCTTTTTTATAAAATTGGTCAAATCGGTACCATTTTAAAGTATGTGACGATAGAAAAAAGCGTTTGTAATCAAAGATTTTAGCATACTCCCAAATAAGTGGTTGCGTATATAAAACCGATGTGTCTTGGAAAGGAGCAATGCCCGTCAAAATGGCTGGAACGGCTAACATCGTTGTAGATGCAACAGAAACAGGTTGTTTGAACACGAAAAAATTGTCTGGAAATTGTTGTTGCAATGCAGCGAAATGTGGTGTTGTTGGGTGGTGGTTGCCATAAATCTGAAGACTTCTTTTGCGAACCGATTCAAAAACAAAAACCACGACATTAAACTTCTTTTTTCCAAGTCGCAAAGTGATTTTTGGTGGTCTTCGTTCATTGAGTCCACGTCCTTTAAATTCAGAATGGTCATCCCAAGTGAAGAGGTGCCGTTGCACACAAGCAGCAAAATTGGTATCCACCATAGCGCATTGGTCGAATTTTGAATGGAAGTAAACCAAGGTTTCAAAGGCGCTGAGTTGCAAAATTCCGTAGAGCAATAAACTACTTGCTTTCAGTTTCGGAACGTGATTTTTTGTAAACCAATTGGTGAAAATCAATAATCCCGTGAAAACAACAATTAATCCAATAATTTCTTTCCAACCACTAGCATCACGGATAATCATCATGGCACTTTTGGGCTCTGTTTTGAAGTAAAGAAATGTGTAATAATTCGGAAAAATACCATTCAGTGAGTAGAAGGTCAATGAACTTGCGAAGGAGAAAATAAAGAAGGGGAAAATGAGAAAAAACAAAGTGTAATAGAGCCATTTCTGTTGATTTACAGCTTTTAAAATGAGCATGATAAATACAAAATACCCAATTGAAATAGAAATGGATGCAATGTAAAACCAAGTTTGTTTGGTGCTGTAACGTTCCAATAATTCACTTCGAAAATAGAAGTCAACGAGTGCCAAAATCAATGGAATCGAAATGAGTTTTAGGAATGTTTTCATGTGCAGTAATTCCTACGAATTTAATCTAAAAATGCAGGAATTGGTGCAGCAGCTTGTTTTTTTGTCTCTTCAAAATGAAAAGTGGAGTAATCATAGTTAGAAACGGTTTCAAAGGCGGTTTTGCCAAGTTTTTGTTGCGATTTATAATCAAACAAACGCGGATGTCTTTTTATTTCTTCTTTAAAAATCGAAGTGTAAAAGCAACAAGCAGCCAAATAAGAACCATGTTCGTTCGGGTGAGCACCATCTGGATGATGTAATTCTGTTTTGTGGGCTTTTTTGTGATGAATCCAAGCTAAGCCAACAGGTACAATTGGAACGTTCATTTGGTGACTGATATACTCGTATCCTTTTTGGACAGAATGTGACATTACATGGTAATTCTTCGCGTGTTGAATAGCACCATAACCTCGTTTATATCCCCAAGTCATGTAGAACAAAATCTTTGTTTTTGGGTGATTGGTGTGAATGACGTAAATGATTTTTTTTAGTCCCGGAAGCGTTTGTGAAAAGAAGATTTTAGGATGTTTGAGCATATCTCGACTGGACCCTTGTAAAATAACATAATCCCACTTTTTCCAACGAATGGCTTGGAATAATGCTGCTCGTTTGGAGTGTTTGTAAAAGGAGGTTTTACCTTTTGTGTTCCAATATACACTTACTTTTTTATCATTTTGTAAAGCAATTTTCTCGAACATTCGTGGCATGTGATTGCGATACGTGTAGCTATTGCCCACAAATAAAATGGTGTACGTTTTAGCGTTGGTAAATGTGCAACCGAAAAGGCAGAAAAGTAAGAATACTGCCAGCTTTTTCATGGCTTTATTTTTTAGGGAAAGCGGCTTCCATGGCAGGGAAATAAACATGTCCCAAAATCAATTGATTGAAAACAAAATACTGACACTTCACTAATTCTCCGGAAGGTAATTGACACCAGAATTTGTTCATGTCCATGTTAACCAAATCACCAAATTCATTGCGTTGCGGTTCCTCCGTTTTGATTCTGAACATACGTAAAGTAGTTTTTTTATGATTCATTTCCGTAAGTTTCAACACGCAAAATGGAGCCGTTTTTTTCAAGCTATCACATTGTTTTTTAGACAATTCGTAATTGGCTAGTTCAAAATTTACTTTTTTATAAACTTGTAAATAGCGATAAATATTGGAAGTATCAACGCTTGCTAACTTCTTGCCATTTTGCGTTAACGAGTAATGAATTCCTTTTTTAGCTAATTTGAAATTGCGGTGTTTTTCACTTGGGAATTTCACATCAACTTCTTTGATTTCATTCATTTTTAGACTGAAAATATTGGTACAAATCCATTTGCGAGGGTCAGCAAAAAATCGCGGTTCAATCACACCGTACATTCCTTTTATACTCATCATTACAGGAAACGTGCTTTTACCGTCATCAGCTGTTTCTAGCAACATAATTTGACCTAAATGATCTTGTGCTGCTGGTCCGATGTACCATGTTTTTGTCCATTCTCCGTTTTGAAAAATCTCAACTTTTGTATGACTCGTTGACATTAATTCAGTGAATTTTTTCTGCGCTTTTTCAGGTAAATAGCCTTTAAAGGTGATCTTACTAAACGCATCTAAAATCAAGTGAACATTGGATTGCGTGATACAACCACCATTTTTATCGGTCCATTCCGTTTTGTTCTTCCGAATCAATTCCATTTTTGTGGAGAAAGGATCTGTAATGATGATTTTATCAACTGCGTTTGTGTCTTTTATTTCAAAGGCAATCAATTGTGTATCGGATTGTCCGTCGTTGGAAATGAGTTTTTTTGCATACCAACCCAAACCTCCCAACAAGGCAATTCCGAAAATTAAAACGAGTATTTTTTTCATCTTATTTTTTTACTGCTATAACTTTTGTAAATCTTCTTACACGTCTGAAATTCAATCCAAAAGCCATTAAAAGGATGATTCCAATAGGCCCTAGTAGGTTAACAGCCTTATAAAAACCTGCATAAACTTTAATTTTTTCCTTGTCAATTTCACGAATATCAATCTGACGGCTTCGAATATCCAAAACGGAATTGTCGCCCATCATGTAATCCACTACATTTTGGAAAAATTCTTGGTTACCAAAAAACAAAGGAACTCTTCTTTCTGCTAATTCAGGTTCCATGTGTAATTCATTGATTGGACTAGGTCGATACAAGAAACCAGCCCCTTTTGGATTGGGAATTGAATCGTAGCGATTAGCAATGCATCTTCCATTTCCCACCACAAAAACTTTTCCTTCCACCTTGCTTTTAGCCATGTATTTTGAATCCGGATTGTTCGCGAACTCACCGACTAAGCGATTTTGGAAATGCGAAACGAAAAAGCCTTCCGCTAATCCAGCTAAACACATTTTATTGATTTCATCCTCAGGATTGTCAACTAATTTGGGACTTCTACCGTAATTCATAGGTAATGACAAACTTACCAACGGAGCCAAACCTGTTTTATTAGAATTGGTCGAAGAAGTTAAAACGGGTGTTAATGCTACTTTTTTCTGTTGAATAAATTGAATTTCATTTGTGTATTCCAAAGAAACGGGTTCAACATTGCGCGACATTGGATGAGAAGTAGGTGTTGCTAATACATGAAAGAACCAAGGTATGAACGTTTGGTCAGCATACGGAACCACTTTTGGTGCACAATTGACATCAATCACGTAATTTTCATTGACTTTCAAACCGTAGTCATAGAGCATGTTTTCGAGCTTCATGTTTTTGCGCATGGTGTGCGTAATTCCACGTGCCATCAGCGTATCTTGATCCATGTGAAGTGTATTCATAAAACACATCAAACGACCACCGCGCATCACAAATTGGTCAATAATATACAAGTCTTTATTGGAAAAAGCACGTTGTGGATCGGCAATGATTAAACCGTCAACGCCATCTAAAGCAGCCAACGAATCGTGTAAACTGACGTCAGCAATGGCATAATATTGCCCAATCAAATTGCGAACGCGTAACGTTTGGTTCGGATTTAATTCTCCATGACCTTGTAGAAAGGCGATGCGCTGTTTTTCTTTCTGTACCAATTTTCGCATCCCTGATACCAAGTTGTACTCCAAGTTATTCAAGGCGTTTTCAATGATTTGCGTCATTCCCGCTAATTGATAAGGATTGCCCGGTTTTGTTCCTGGTAAGAATTGAATGACTTGTTCTTTAACGATTCCATTGACGCTGTAGGTCATTTTTGCACCCGGCCAAAGCATTACTTGGCGTTGTTCACCATCTTTTGAATAGATGATTTCCATTGGTAAAATGCCACGCGCTTGATCGTACAATTGAACAAATAATTCTTGTTGATCTTGCTTTGAACCTGCATTTGGGTCAATAAAACTGTATTCGATGCGATTCCCTGCAAACGATTTGAAATCAACTAATTTGTCTTTAAGCGCATTTTGAAAATGCTTGATTTCTGCTGGTAAATTTCCTTCCAAGTAAATTTGAACCGTGACACGACTTTCGAAATTCTTTTTGTCTGAAAGAAATTTCTTTGTTCCTTCCGCCAATGAATACCGTTGGTCTTTTGTCATGTCGATTCGGACATACAAGAAATTACTAATGACATTAATAAGAATCACAGCGGCCACTAAAATCAACAAAACCGTCCAATTGTAGAAACCTTTAATACTTTTCTGCTGTTTCATGGCTTACTTCTTTAAAGTTTTAACAACGGTTAAGGATGCGCTGATGAAAACGACGATCACCGATAAAAAGTAAACGATGTCAGTCGAGTGAATCACCCCTTTTTTGATTTCATCGTAGTGTTTTGCAATACCGATACTTTGAATGATGGTATCCAAACTCCCGAATTGACTGAAATTACCCAGTAAATTAAATCCATCGTAAAAAGCCCAGCAAAGAAACATTGCTAATATAAACGCAACAATTTGGCTACTCGTGAGTGAAGAGGCAAAAATTCCGATAGAAACAAAAACAGCTCCAATCAAAATCAAACCAATATACGATGTAAACGTCGCACCAGAATCAATATTCCCAACAGGTTTTCCTAAGGAATACATGGAAATGTAATAAACAATTGTAGGTAAAATGGCAATAATTAATAGTGTTACACCAGCGAAATACTTTGCTAAAATCATCTGTAAATCTGAAATCGGACGAGTAAGCAACAATTCGATGGTGCCCGTTCTTCTTTCCTCTGCAATGGAACGCATGGTGATAGCAGGAATCAAGATCAAAAAGATAACAGGAGAAAGGTTGAAAAAAGGAATCAAATCCGTTTCCGTTCCTTCCAATAAGTTGGTGTCGAAAGACAAAATCCAGTGAAAAAGTCCAGAAGCAATCAAGTAAATCACGATGAAAACGTAACCGATAATCGAACTTAGAAAGCTATTAATTTCTTTCAGGTATAATGCGCGCATGTTAATAATTAAGCGTCCAAAATTAAGATTTTACAAGCAAACAACAATCGCTTATTGACGTCAACTGAAAAGAGTTGTCAGCATTGGATTGTGGAACAAAAAAAAAGAGGTATTCGCTTGAACACCCCTTTTTAAAAGTAATGAAATGAAAATATTATGATTTTTTCACATTAACCGCATTCATACCTTTACGACCTTCTTGTAGGTCAAAATCAACTGCATCATTTTCTTTGATTTTGTCGATTAATCCTGTGACGTGAACGAAATACTCTTTGTTCGTGTCTGAGTCTACGATGAAACCGAATCCTTTTGTTTCATTGAAAAACTTAACTGTTCCTTTATTCATGGGTACTAAAAATTTCGGTAAAGGTAACTTTATATTTGAAGACTACACGATTTATTTTCTTTTAACGTGAATTTTATTCCGATTTATCCGTTGAAAGTGGGAAACCATCGAAATATTCATTCACACTCCATGCTTCTGCTTTCGCGGCAAACCAAGGTTTAATATGTGGCCACAAACCTCCAAACAACTCAGATTTTCGGTAATTCTCCAAGGCTTCTTCTGATTCCCATTGACTGTATGTCATCACAATTGTGGGGTCGTTGATGTCTTGCAATAATTTCATGCCTTTACAACCCGGAAAAGAAGCTACTTTCCACTTAATCGTTTCAAAATGAGTTAAAAAGTCAGTAATTCGCTCTTCTTGAAATCGAAGTTTTACGATGCGCGTCAACATGCTTTTAGAATAATGAGTTAAAATCTTTGTGCGAACCTGCAGGTGTGAACTCCACTCGTACAGCATCACCAATTCGAACACCAAATAATTTGGCAGCTCCACCATTTCCACCGTTGGCTCCTCTATTAATGGCTATTTCCAACAAATCATTACTATTGAAAATCGCTACGCGTTCGCCCTCCGAAACATCACTGTAAAATTGTGAGATTTCTTCAATATGATATTGTTTACTCAAGTAATAAATCGCAAACGGAACGTCTTTTTCAAAACGATTAAATTCCCTTCGACTGATATTGGTAATAATATTTCCAAAGGAATCAATGTGTACAACACTTCCTTGAATCAAATATTGCTCGATAATTGGTTTCTGCGAAAAGGCTTTTTTGTATTTCGTGGAAGGCTGTGCAAAATCAGCAATTTTTTGTCCTTTAACAATAGAAGCAGCCAAAGGAATAAAGCAGTTTTTTGCCGGAAACTTTTGCATTTCCAAGTCATTTTGAATGGCCGTAAAATTGTACAATTCCTCAGGGAAATCATCGTCTAAAAAAGCTCCAAAAAATCCGTTGTCATTGGAAATGAAGTATTGACCTTTGTACAACATTATCGTTGGGAAACTCGTTTTTTCATTCCCGAAGCGAGGTTCTGTGTCTACACCAACAATGTGAATAGTTCCTTCCGGGAAATCTTTATAGCAACAACGCAATTGAAAAGCCGCTTCTGAACTATCAAAAGGCTTGATGGAATGTGAAATATCAATAATGGTAGCTTGAGGAATGTGTTTTAGTAACGCACCTTTCATCGCCGAAACGTAAAAATCCTGTAGGCCTGAATCTGTAGTTAATGTTATGATTTGCATGCGAAATTGGAATTCGATATGCCAATTAATTTTTAATTTTACCAAAAGTAGTGAAATAGCCTTAACACAACCCAAATAATACGAAAATAGTTGAACGAAGTAAACAGAAAAAAAGAAAATACGGGCTTAAATCCCGCAGAACTATTTGGTGTAAACAATGCAAATCTGCGACACATCAAAACTTTTTTTCCGAAACTGAAAATTGTTGCTCGTGGTAACATTGTAACCATTCATGGCGATGAAGAAGTGATGGACGAATTTGAACGAAAGTTCGACTTATTAGTGCAACACTTTCATAAATTCAATCATTTGTCGGAAAACAACATCGATAACTTAATGTTAGCCGATGGTCCCAATTTACTCTCCAATGATGACGGTTCTGAAACGCTTGTTCATGGAAATGGCGGAACAAAAATCAAAGCGCGCACGGTTAACCAAAAGAAATTGGTACAGGCAGTCAATAATCATGACATGGTATTTGCCGTTGGACCCGCAGGGA
>CAZHPL010000010.1:0-27440 GCA_964534495.1 uncultured Lishizhenia sp. | reverse complement strand
TGGTTGCTCCTGTTGACCATGCGTAAGACGTTCCTCCACTTGCTGTTAATGTTGCCGTTGAATTGGCACAAATCGAAGCATCGTTTGCTGTTCCTGAGTTTTCAACTACAGCGATACTTGCCGTCGGTAAACTATTCACCGTCAATGTCTGATTCGTTGATGCTGAACATCCATTCGCATTCGTTACAGTTACCGTGTAGGTAGAAGTAGATGCAGGACTTGGGGTAATCGCTGCTGTTGTTGCTCCCGTTGACCAAGCATACGACGTTCCACCACTTGCTGTTAAGGTTGCACTTGCTCCATTACACAATGTACCGTCGTTATTTGTCGTTCCACTTGATTCTGTTACTGAGATATTTGCGGTTGGTAAGCTGTTTACTGTTAGTGTTTGATTCGCTGTTGCTGTACAACCACTTGCGTTTGTTACAGTTACTGTATATGTTAATGTTGAACTTGGACTTTGATTGATGGAAGCTGTTGTTGCTCCCGTTGACCACGCGTAAGATGTTCCGCCAGTTGCTGTTAAGGTTGCACTTGCGCCATTACATATTGTTCCGTCATTGTTGATGTTTCCAGAAGATTCAGCTACTGAAATGCTTGCTGTTGGTGCGGCTACCGTTGTCAAGGTTTGGTTGGCAGTAGCTGTACAACCGTTGGCATTCGTTACGGTTACAGTGTATGTCGTCGTTGATGCTGGATTAGGTGATATCGCTGCTGTGGTTGCTCCTGTTGACCATGCGTAAGACGTTCCTCCACTTGCTGTTAATGTTGCTGTTGAATTGGCACAAATTGTAGCGTCGTTTGGTGTTCCTGAGTTTTCAACTACGGAGATAGAAGGAGTTGGAGGAGTACAACCCGCTGCTAAAATCACAAAATAATCTTCAGTTTCACCATAGCCTCCTCCAATCCCATTTGTGCATGCTTGACTGGCTGTAAGTGCTGAAAGGTATGCGGATCGAACTCGCATTCTTAACTGAGTACCTGTTACACCTGTTGGCATTACAAAACTTCCGCTCGGGGTAGTTGTATTTGGTGTACTAGATGAAACAAATTCTGTTGATTCATAACTATTGTTATTGTTTAAATCGATCCAAATACCAATTCCATCATAATATACTCCATTTCCAACTGTAGCAGACCAAGTAATGGTTGAGCCAATTGTTAATGTTCGTACAGGTGTTGAAAACGAATAATAGCCGTTTGAATTACAACTTCCTTCCGTATTGTTATTACCAACAGATGCAACTCCATTCATTGTAAAAGTGTTAATTGGATCATAAGAACAATCTTGACTTGTAACAAACGAAGTAGAGCATTGAGAATATCCAATTTTTTGGAATAATAATACTGTAAGAAGTACTAAAAAGTATAATCCTTTTCGTTGATTTCCTGGTTTTGAGGTTTTTGATATCATAATTTATTATTCGAGTTGCAACAAATAAAGGGAATCCCTTTTTTAATTCCTAATATTTGTTCCCTACAGCTATTATTTGTTCTGAAATACAGAAAGGCATCCTTTGAAAATGAATTAATTTGAAAATTTTAGCGTTTGTTATTTGAATTTAAGTTCTAAAAAACTCCATTTGTAACTAAAATGCACTCCTAATTACACAGATAACAACACATTTTTACTTTTTAATAAATGTTTGAACGGCTGCTAAAAAGTTCTTCCCTACTGGTACGTGGAAATCACCGACAATAATTTTATCTGATGTGTAACCTTTAATCTGATTCTTGTTTACACAAAAAGACCGATGAACCCTGATAAAATAACCCTGGTTTTTTTCAATGAATTCATTTAAAGACTGACGGATTACGTATTTTTTGGTTGCAGTAAATAGATCAATATATACATGGTCGCTTTGTGCATAAATGATTTCTTTCAAATCTAGTTTTTCGTAGCAATCTTTAGCTTTAACATAAATAAAAGATTCGTTACTGTCTTTTTCTACTTTGTCAATTGCTATTTCAATGGCGGCGTACAATTCTCCCTGATTGTATGGCTTAACCAGAAATGCATCCGGACGATTTAAACGTGCTTTTTGAATTGTTTCTTTATCTGAAAAAGAAGTCAGAAAAATAACGGCAAGATTTGTTTCTTTACGAACCGTTTCTACTAAATCTATACCTGTTTTGCTTCCCGATAGCTGTATGTCTGTCAGTAAAAGATCGGGTTGTACTTCTTTTATTAGTTGCAAACCTTCTGTATAAGAAATCGCAGGACCAAAAACCTCATAACCCGTTTCTTTCAGAAAATCAACCAATTCCTCCGCAAAAATCAATTCGTCTTCAACAACAACAATCTTTACTTTTTTCATGTCTAATCTATTAATTTTCTGCCCTTTTTGTCTTTGAAAGTAAATGAAAAAGTAGATGTTTCAATATTGGAATACTTCAATTCGCCCTGTAATTGTCTGACCAAACTTCGAATCAAACGCATACCCATTCCAGTTCCTTTCGCAGGTTGGCTTTGGTCTTGTATCCCTTTGCCCGAATCTGCATACGAAAACGAATAGGATGTTTCATTTATCTGTTCTATCGTTATCTTAACAAATTCCCCTGTCTGATTAGAAAGAGCATATTTCAAACTATTGGTGAACAATTCGTTCAAAATTAGTCCCAATGGAATAGCGGTATCTATATCTAAATGAATATTATGGGCATTAATTTCTGTTTTTACCTGGTCAAACTGAACGATGGAAAGCATCAATTCTGCCAGTTGTTCTGTATATTCCTGAAAATTAACCAAACCTAAATATTCGGTTTGATAGAGCTTTTGATGAATTAAAGACATCGCTTTGATGCGGCTTTGTCCTTCATTGAGTTTCTTCAACACTTCCTTGTCTTCAATCTCTCGACTTTGCATTTCCAACAAGCTATTCACCAATTGAAAATTGTTCTTCACGCGATGGTTGATTTCATTCACCAACATTTCCTTTTCTTTGTTTCGAATGGCCAAAATGCGTGATTTTCGAATATATATCACAACTAAATAGACAGAAATGGCTAGGAAAAACAAAACTACGCACGATAAAATCAAATACAATTGACTTTTTTGTTTTTCTTGTAAAATCTTAAATTCTTTTTCTCGCTCAACTTCTCTCGTTTGATAGTCAGCGATAGTCTGTGACAATTCTTCAGAATATATTTTTTTGTTGTAATAGCGAGCGTTATTGTTGAAATAAAAACAGCGATTATAATCTTCTTGGTAAAAGCAAGCAACACCGCATTCATGCAACAAGTAATAATATTCATTCGGATTAACATTGTTTTTTGCTTCACGTTCTAACTTCAAACAAAATTCTCCAACATTATCTACTCCAAAAAGCTTGTAAATACGTTCTGTGGCAGGATCGTTTTTAGGTAAATGACCAATGTATTTTGCATACAAAGTGAAGCTATTGTAATGATTACTAGGAGATTGATACAATTGAAAAAGCAAGTTTTCTACACTTGAATTATCAAAACTACCTTTGAAAATAAGCGCGTCTAACAAATGGCTAATTGTAAACTCAAACATGGGACTTTTGACTTTCAATTTATCTTCTATAGCCAAACTCTTTTCACACGCATCAATGTAGCCCAACAAATCTCTCTTATTAATCAAATAGTTCAATCCCAAATCCCGGAATTTTAGTGCCAAAACAGTATCGCCAATGGCAAACGAAGCGCGTTCACGTTTCTTAGTATAAGCTTCTCCATCGGGAGCATTTTGGATCATTTTCAACAATGCTGGATGTAATTCAGCCATCAATTTTGCTTTACGATAATTTTCACCCTTTTTATTTTTGATGCGCTTTAAATAGGCAAATAAAGCCTCGTTTTCTTTGTTCGCTTCTTTTAATTCTAATTCATTTGCAATAAATCCTATTTGATAAACTTTTAATGCCACATAATCTAAATTCACATTGTCTTCTGATAATGGTGATTGAATTTTTCGTTTCAAGTATCGATTAAGCTGTTTAAACTGAATCTTTCCATAAAACGAATTTGATTCACATGCATTCAATAAATCGTTGTAAGAAAAGTTGTTTTCTAGTAAATGTAAGAAATTGTTCTTCAGCTTCTTATCTTCGATTTTTTTTAGATAAAAACGAGCTGAATCAGGTACGTTTTGAATAATAAATCGAAAACATTTCTCACTTGGGCTTACTTGAGCACTGACATATTGAATACATAATAAGATGAAAAATGTGTATATGGAAAATGCTTTCATTTCCCGAATTTAGTAAATAAAATGTATATTTTGTGTTATTTAAAAGTGTTATTTTCTACTTTCCATTCCACTGCGTCATGGTCATTTCTAAACCAACCGCTGCAAAGCTTTTAGCAAATTGTGTCGCCACTTCGATGCGTTCAGGCAAGGCTAATTGTTCATCTTTTGTCCATTGCCCCAAGACATAATCTGCTTGACGACCTTTAGCAAAATCATTTCCTACACCAAAACGAAGTCGCGCGTATTCTTGCGTTTTCAAAACCAATTGAATGTCTTTCAGCCCGTTGTGTCCTCCGTCGCTACCTTTTCCTTTCATGCGTAATTTCCCGAAAGGCAATGCAATGTCGTCTGTTATGACCAACATGTTCTCCACTGGAATTTTTTCGGCTTGCATCCAATAATTTACAGCTTTTCCCGACAAATTCATGTAAGTAATGGGTTTAATCAAAACAAGGATACGGCCTTTATATTTCACTTCCGCACGAAAAGCAGCTTTATTCAATGAGAAACTTTCACCTAATTCTTTAGCAAGCGCATCAACGACTTTAAATCCAATATTATGGCGCGTTTCTTCGTATTCTGCACCCGGATTTCCCAAACCTACAATTAAATACTTCATCTGTGTTTTTTACCAATGTGGACAAGAGTTGCAATCGTTTTTAGGACGGATGTAAATGAATCCTCCAATTACAGCTTCGCCTGAAGCGTACATGAATTTTTGCTTGGCATACGATTCCACATCATTTGGTCGTGTGCGAACGCGCATTTGAATCATTCCACCTGTTGCACCATTGAGTTGAAAAAAGAAATGCTTAAAGAACTCAAATCGAGCTCCCACATGGGCCGAAAGTCCAATACCAGATAAGGAAACGGTTGCAACATCTTTTCTTCCAGCAAACGTAAAGTCATTAAAGCTCAAAAGCATTCCCGTCGAACCACCCATAAGTGTACTAAATGCGAAATTACCTGTTTGACTGCGGTACCATTGGTCGATGCGCGCTAACTCTAAACGTATGTAATTCAATCCATTTGTGTTTTCATAATGAAAAGTTGGGGTCTGCACATGCACCGTGTCGCCATTAAAATTCCCTGACCAGTGATTCACGTTGTCAACGCCATAATTGATATGACCTGAAAGTGTGTAGGCTGTGTCCTGCAAAACGTATTTTAAATGATCATATCCCAATGAAATCTGCCAGTTATTTTTGTACGTATAACCAACCCTAAAGTTAAATTGTGGAACAGTTATTTGTCTCGGGTCGAAATACGTTTTGATGTTTTTCTCAGGTCGGTCTTTTGCAATACCTCGATTCAAGGTAAAATCATATCCCGGTCCGATAAATTCAATATTGCTTTTTGTGTAGGCACTTCGGTTGTATCCCCAATAAATGGAAAGTGTGCCCGCAGCATACGATTTTTTTGGTTTTGGACGTTTGTAGGGTTTGTATTGAGCTGTTATCGAGAAACTTAATACACAAGCAAACAAAAACAAAAGATTTTTCATACCAACTTTTTTAACACAGATTCACTCAAAAAGGATGCTATCGTGCAATGATTTTCACCCAATCTTGTTGACTCAATATTTGTTCTAAACGAAAATGAACCGATTTGGATGCGTTATGCCATTCAACTAAGCCATATCCTTTTGCGAAATAAGTGGTTGCATGAGCACTGTGCGCATCTTCTTTTTTTGTAAACGGATTTAATACAGTAAGTTTCATTTCTTGGTCAAAGACTAGGGCCTCCGCTTTTTCATCCATAAATTCCACTTCTTTTGTCTTTAAATACGAACGTTTGATTTCTTCTAATATTAAAGTTGAATCCACAACGCCATGAAACTTTGAAGCAAACCACGTATTCTTTTTCAAGTCCATTGGAAATAGATCTGTTTTATACAATATAGCTTTTTCCTTTTTCTGAAAACGGTCCACAATCATTTGGTCTTGTACGTTGAGCGAATCCACGTTGTAATTCATAGCCTCCAAAATTCTACCATCGCTTGCATAACGCTCTACGATGATGTGTGCTCCTTCTTTATCTCGCAAGGTGTAAATGCGGTGGAATTCTTCCTCTAAACCATGTGCCACATCGCGATACAAGTAAATTTTTGGAACAGTATCGGCAGGGTAAAAGAACGCTGCATTCGGATTTTTCGATTGAAATTCCGATGATTTTGAACACGCTTGTAAAAAAGCAGAAAGTAGAATAAGTCCGACGAAAAAACGCATTATTTTGACATTTTTAAAAAAGCAACTTCTTGTTCTGTTAAATGACGGTAAAAACCACGTGGTAAATCTTTTTTGGTCAAACTTGCAAATTGAACGCGATCCAATTTCACAACCGTATAACCAATGGCTTCAAACAAACGGCGAACGATTCTGTTTTTTCCAGAATGCAATTCCACACCTACTTCGCGTGATGTACCACCTTCAACATATTCAGCCTTATCCACTTTCGTGCGGCCGTCTTCTAAATCTACTCCGTTCAATAGTTTTTCTAAATCCTCACGGCTCACAGGCTTGTTAAGTTCAACGTGGTAAATTTTACTAGCTTGGTAACGCGGATGTGTTAATTTTTTGGCTAAATCACCATCGTTTGTAAATAGCAAAAGACCTGTTGTTTCGCGGTCCAAACGTCCAACAGGATAAATGCGTTCGCGACAAGCATTTTTCACCAATGACATCACTGTTTTACGCCCACGTGGATCATCCATTGTGGTAATAAAATCTTTGGGTTTGTTGAGCAAAACGTAACGCTTGGTTTCAGCATTGATCGTTTCACCATCGTATTGCACCACATCTCCAGGTTGGATTTTATAACCTAATTCCGTGATGATATTTCCGTTTACCGAAACAATTCCCGTTTGAATCAAAACATCGGCTTCTCTACGCGAGCAAACACCTGCATTCGATAAGTATTTGTTTAAGCGGATGTTGTCTTCACGAAAAGTCGGAAGTGGATCTCCTTTTTTTACACGAATTTTAAAGTCGATGTATTTGCGTTTGTCGCGGGCATTAACTGTTTTTTCAGTTTGTCCTTCTTTCTTTTTGGCCGGTGATTTCTTCACAGAAGCACTTTCCTTCGGCGCTGTATTTTTCTTTGATCTCATAAATAGGGTACAAAGATACGGGAATTGCACCAATTTCAAAAATGCGGTAAATGGGGAGAGGAAATTGGGTTTTATTCTATGGAAGCAATTGATTCATTATTTGCTATTATCTATTATTTTAGAAAACAAATGTGCTTTTAAAGCAATAAAAAAATCGCTTATTGTAGTTTTTTTAAACTATCCAATTGCAAATTTGTTTCGTAAATAAAACTAAATTTTCCTATAAGGATCTTTTCAAAGATGTGGTTTTTAACCATCCAATATTAACGCTCAATTCGTACAGTAAATTCAAATATTACTAATCCACCTTCACAAAGCGTTGCTGAAAGTGAGTTCCTTTTATCCAATAAACTCCCGCTGGCAAAAAAGAAACCGAAATGCGACCGTTGGAATGCGCAATTAGTCCGACTACTTTTCCCGTTACATCGCGAATTTCTAAATTTTCATCTACCACATTCGGTATGAAAAACTCATTTTGAACAGGATTCGGGAAAATCGTGTAAGCATACTGTTTATTCTCATCTTTTATTCCAGCCGTGCAAAGTGAATAGTTAATAACGTGGTCGGAAAGAGCATAATAATTACTTGAATCAATTGGGTTTGTCGTTCGGTTTTTCCAGGTGATCTGAACATCACAATCGTTAGCGCTCTCACCATTTATCTCGACTATGGAATATCCATACTCCATTTCGTGGAATTGACGTTGAGGAGAAAAAGAGCTGTTTACTCCATTATAATTACTGTATTGCGACATTAACCAACCCCCGCCTGTACCCACTAAATATTGATACACATCGTTATCCGTGTTGCCATCTCCATCATCCACTTTTGCCACATCTAGAAAATGGTCGTGTCCGCAAAAAAAGACTTTTACGCCGTTATTTTTCAAACTATTCCAAAATGCATCTCGTGCAGTAACGGAATCATCTAAGCAATCTGCATGAAAAACTTTGAAAGCGGCTTCGTGTCCCACCACAAAAACATGTCGTTCGGTTGTTGCTGCTAGCTGTTCATTCAACCAAGATTGATTCACTTGGTGGATATTCATATACACATCCAAACCAATAATCTTTGCGTTTTTATGCGAAAAGGAATAGGATAAATTCGTTTCAGTTGTCGGTCCATTCTGTGGAAAAGCATAGGTTCCTGAAAAGGCATTGTTCCACATATTGATGTCGTTATTCGCATCGTTTTCATGGTTGCCTCGGATACCATAAACAGAAATTCCCGCAGCGTAAAGTGGTGCAATCAGTGTTTTAAAATGATTCAATTCGTCCAACAAAGCAGGTCCAGAAGTACCCAAACCACCTTCCACTAAATCACCTGCAAAAAAAACAAAGTCCACACTATCTTGCAACATGTAGGGAACCATTTCCGCAATCGTGTCAGAAGAACCAACATGTGTGTCTCCCACAATCGCAAAACGCCAGGTGTTCTGTGAAAAGGACGAACTAAGAAATAGCGTAATAAGTAGGGTAAATGAGAATCGGTAAATAATCATATGCTGCTATTTACTTTCGCGCATTTTTAAGGCATAAAATGCTAAGTATGCAAAGCAAACAACACCCACCAAGTATGACAATTGAATACCTAGTATTTTATCAGAAGCCAAAGCGCCTTGAAGCGTTGAAACGAAACCTCCACCCATGATCATCATAATGAGTAAACTAGATGCTGTATTCGTTTTTTCGCCCATTCCTTGGATTCCCAAAGTGAAAATACACGGCCAAAGCGTGCTACAAAACAAGCCGACAGAGATAAATGCAAAAACACTTACCATTCCAGAACTAAACATTCCGATTATCAAGGCAACAATTCCTAATAAAGCGTATATCAATAATTGTCTTGATGGATTCCCCTCGCTGATTTTATCAGCAATAATTAAGATGGTAACAATTCCTGCATACGGATAAAAAATTGCTAAATCAGTTCCTGCAATCCAATTGACCAAAAGGAATATTCCAAATGCTACGTACGGCAAAATGATTCCCATTAAAAACTGCCATTGTTTTGACAAATTGAAAACCCCTGCAGCAGAAGTCCAACGACCAATCATCAAACTTGCCCAATACAATGAAACATAAGGTGCAACAGCGTTTTCTGCAGTTCCTAATTTCTGTTTCATGTATTCAGGTAAATTACTTGCAGTCGCTACTTCTACTCCAACATACAAGAAAATAGCAATCATACCCAAAATCACTTGTGGATGTTTGATTGTTTCGGAAATAGTCACTTTACGCTCGTTGGAAGCATCACCAATTTTATCTGGAACTGATGAAAATTTAAAAACTAAAGCTGCCACTAAAAAAGCTGCGCCTAAAACTAGATAAGGAACTTGAACTGCCTTCAGATTCAGATTTGATTCAGCCGACATTCCACCAAAAATGGCAAAGGAAACGATAACAGGTCCGATTGTTGTACCCACATTATTGATTCCTCCCGCTAAACTCAAACGAATATTTCCTTTTGATGGATCTCCCATACGAATGGCCAAAGGATTCGCTGCTATTTGTTGCAAGGAAAAACCCAATCCGACAATGAATAAGCCTGAAATCAATAAAATGAAAGAGGCATTATTGGAAGCTGGAATAAATAATAAGGTTCCTAATGCAGAAATGACTAAACCTAAAGCCAAACCATTACGGTAACCGATTTTATTCAATATGTCATTTTTCAAGAAATAGGAAATAACAAAATAAAGAATCGATCCAACGGTGTAAGCCACATAAAAAGCAAATGAAATCAACTGTGATTGTAGTTGAGATAAGTGTAATGCTTTTTTGAATACGGGAATTAAAATATCGTTACTTGCTGCAACAAATCCCCAAAAAAAGAAGATGGAAACCAAAGTAACCAAGGCAGATGTATTGGATTTACCCGTAAAATTACCTGCTAATTTCTGTTCATCTATAAGTCCATTTCCTGCTCCTGCCATAACTTTTTTTCTGCCAAGATAGAATTTTCTGATAAACTAACCGACCTTTTCGTTAGCAGATTTAAATGTAGCTGAGATTCCACACACGCGCTTAACTGTTTCAACGATAGCATTTTTGTCAAAACCACAGTCTGCCCAAAGTTCTTCTTGTGTGCCGTGATGGATGTATTCGTCAGGAATTCCCAAACGAACTACTTGGGCGTTGTAGCCTTGATCTACCATGAATTCCAAGACTGCTGAACCAAATCCTCCCATCAAGCAACCGTCTTCAACTGTGATTACTTTTTTGAACTTGGTAAATATTTCATGTAACATCACCTCATCCAAAGGTTTTACAAAACGCATGTCGTAATGTGCAACAGATACGCCTGTTCCTTCCAGGTCTTTAATTGCTTGTTGTGCAAAATTTCCTGGGTGACCAATGGTCAATATAGCGATGTCTTCACCAGAAGTGACTTTTCGACCTGTTCCAACTTTAATTTCTCTGAACGGTGTTTTCCATTCCGTCATAACGCCATTTCCACGTGGGTAACGAATGGAGAAAGGGCCTTGATTTTCCAATTGAGCTGTAAACATTAAGTTTCGCAACTCTTCTTCGTTCATAGGTGCGGCAACAATCATGTTTGGAATCATGCGCATGTAAGCCAAATCGTATGCTCCGTGGTGTGTTGCTCCATCAGCTCCAACCAGTCCTCCCCTATCCAAACAGAAAATTACATTGAGATTTTGCAAAGCTACATCGTGCAACACTTGATCGTAAGCACGTTGCATAAACGAAGAGTAAATATTACAAAACGGGACCATTCCTTGTGTGGCCAAACCAGCACTAAAAGTAACCGCATGTTGTTCTGCAATTCCTACGTCAAAACTACGATCGGGCATTGCTTCCATCATGATATTCAACGAACAACCTGACGGCATCGCAGGAGTAACTCCCATGATTTTATCATTTTGCTCAGCTAATTCAACAATCGTATGGCCGAAAACATCTTGGTATTTAGGTGGTTGTGGTGATTTGGGAACCACTTTAACAATTTCACCTGTTTCTTTATTAAACACACCTGGTGCGTGCCATTTCGTTGGATTTCCTTCTTCCGAAAATTTATAACCTGCACCTTTTCTAGTGATACAATGTAATAGTTTCGGACCGGGAATATCGCGTAAATCTTCTAAAACTTTTGCTAAACCAATCACGTCGTGACCATCCACTGGACCGAAATAACGAAAGTTGAGGGATTCAAATAAATTACTCTGTTTCAACAAACTACCTTTCAATGCGTGCGATACTTTGGAAGCAATCGTTTGTGCATCTGGACCAAATTTGGATACTTTTCCAAGTAATTTCCAAACCTCATCTTTTACCTTGTTGTACGTATGAGAAGTCGTGATATCTGTCAAATATTCTTTCAAGGCACCCACATTTGGATCGATAGACATGCAGTTATCGTTGAGAATCACTAATAAATTCGCGTCTTTCTCAAAACCACCGTGATTTAATCCTTCGAAAGCCAAACCTGCGGTCATGGCGCCATCACCAATTACAGCGATGTGTTGTCTGTTTTTGAGTCCCTTGTAACGGTTTGCCACCGCCATTCCTAAGGCAGCCGAAATCGATGTTGAGGAATGTCCAACTCCAAAAGCATCGTATTCACTTTCAGAACGTTTAGGGAAACCTGAAATACCACCTTTGATACGATTTGTATGGAAACGCTCTCTACGACCCGTAAGGATTTTGTGTCCATAAGCTTGATGTCCAACGTCCCAAACCAATTGATCGTCTGGCGTATTGAAAACGTAATGTAAGGCTACAGTTAATTCAACAACACCTAAACTCGCGCCAAAATGACTATTGCCAATTTCAGAAATCACATCAACAATGTATTGACGCAATTCATCTGCCACTTGCGGTAAATCTTCTTCTTTAAATTTCTCTCTTAAATCGTTTGGAAATTCAATTTGTTCGAGAAAAGGCCCTGGTTTGTAAGGTGTCATACGCGTTCTTATTGCAAAAGTAAGGATATTGCTTGTATAGAAACAGTTCTACTGCGTTTTTGTTCGATTTACTTTGATTTAACCAAAGCGCTTTTACGTTCCAACATAAAAACAAATCCAATGTAAAAGACAACAAACATATTTTGGTAGAAGAAACGCACGACAGGTTTAGATGGTTCAAAAGCCGTTCCTAAGTAATAAAGCACTATCGCCAAGCCTAAATACAAAGCAAATTTCTTTACATTGTATGGAATCGGATAATAGCGTTGACCTAGAAGATACGAAACAAGCATTTGCGCAGCATAGACGATAAACGTTGCCCAAGCACTTGCCATGTAACCGTATTCTGGAATAAAAAGTACGTTTATCACAACCGTCAAAATGGCGCCACCAATCGCAATGTATGCACCAAACTGAGTTTTACCGCTGAGCTTGTACCAAATACTTTGATTCCAATAAATGCCCAAAAAAACATTGGCCAACAGCAAAATTGGTACAACCCGCAAACCTTCCCAATATGCTTCATTTTGTATAAAGTGTTTAAAAATCTGAATGTTCAATGTGACTCCTAAAAACACTAAGCAAACCATCGCGATGAAGAGATTCATTACCTTCACATAGACTTGATTTTTGTTTTCACTTTTCATTTGCGAAAAGAAAAAAGGCTCGGCGGCATAGCGATAAGCTTGTAAAAGAATAGTCACTAACATTGCTAATTTGTAACAAGCACTGTAAATACCGACTTTTTGTTCGGCAGTATGGAGGGTTTCAGGAAATGCTGGGTCGTAAATAATTTGTTTCAATAAAATACGGTCTAATGTTTCGTTTACAATTCCTGCAAAGCCAGCAATTACTAATGGAAAGGCGTACCAAAACATCATTTTCGCCAACTGCCAATCAATTTTCCATGTGAACTGTTTGAAGTCGTTGAAAAGTAAAAGCGGTTTAACTAACGACGCACATAAATTCGCTGCAAGAATAAACAAAACGCCTTCTTCAGGTCGACTGGCATCAAACAAATACAGCATGAAAAACAAGTTCAACCCAATATTGACAATGATAGATGCAAATTGAATCACAGCAAATTTCAAGGCTTTTTCTTGTGAACGCAATCGCGCCAGAGGCAAAGCAGAAATCGCATCGATGCAAACAATTGCGCCTAGTAAAATGATGTATTCGTTGTGTCCTTCATACAGCATGAAAGTAGCCAGCTGATTACTTCCTGCCAAGAGTAAAATATAGAATAACACATTGACCAAAACCACCGTAAACAAGGCTGTTTTGTATGGTTTCTTTTTATCGTCCGCGTCTTGAACAAATCGGAAATAAGCTGTTTCCATTCCAAAAGTGAGTAGAACAATTAAAAAAGCCACCCACGCGTACAATTCAGAAACAACGCCATAATCAGCTGTATCTGTAAAAACGCTTGTGTATAATGGAACAAGTAAATAATTCAGCAATCTCCCAACAATGGAAGAAAGTCCGTAAACAGCTGTTTGACCTAAAAGTTTTTTGATGGGATTTGCCATTTATCCCCTGAAATTAGCTTTGCGTTTTTCAATGAATGCGCCTGTACCTTCTTTGAATTCATCCGTTCCAAAGCAAAGACCAAATTCTTCAATTTCTTTTTCAAAACCATTAACGCCATCTTGGTAACCTGCATTCACTGCGCGAATAGCAGAAGCGATTGCCATTGGTGAGTTAGGAATTATTTTATTGGCAATTTCTTCGCACTTTGCTATTAAATCTTGCGGTTCTACAACGTGATTCACCAATCCCCATTGCAAAGCTTCATCTGCTTTTATCATGCCCGCCGTGAAAATCAACTCATTTGCTTTCCCTTTTCCGATTAATTGAGGAAGGCGTTGCGTACCACCATATCCTGGGATTACACCTAAAGAAACTTCAGGTAAACCCATACGTGCATTGGATGAAGCCACACGAATATGCGCTGCCATTGCCAACTCCAAACCACCACCCAAAGCAAAGCCATTTACAGCTGCAATAACTGGTTTTGATAAATTTTCAATGAAATCAAACAAAGTTTTTTGACCATTTACAGCCAATTTACCACCTTCAGCTATTGAAAAATGAGCAAATTCCTTTATGTCTGCACCAGCAACAAAGGCTTTTTCTCCACTTCCTGTTAGAATGATTACAGCCACTCCTCTATCGTTTTGAGCTGCATCCAAAGCTTGGTGTAATTCTTCAATTGTTTCTTTGTTCAAAGCATTCAATTGGCTAGGGCGATTAATCGTGATATATGAAATACCGCTTTTCTTTTCGATTATTAAGTTTTGATACATATAAATTATTTATTGGCTAAAATTAATCAGATTGCAAGAAAGGAAAAGAGGTTTTGAGGAAATTTGAAGGAATGCTACTCAAAAGTTGGCTCAGTTGACTTTTCAATCTTATAACTCTAAACAAGAATTCATCATATATTCTTGACTATTTTAAATCTGGAATTTTACGAATGAACAAAAATTTAAAGATTTTAAAATCATCAACACTTTCTTTTCATCGAATCTTATATTGGGTGAATAAATAGTCAAATTATTGATTCTAGTCAAGAGACATTCTATGTTGGAATTTCCAATTTTCCAATTTGAATTCTTATCTTAACATAATTCATATTAACATTCTTCTATTATATAAATAATTCATATTTTTGACAATAAACACAAATAAAGAAAATGAGACACTTTTTTTTTCTGATTATAACAATGTTGATTTTAGCATCTTGTAACTCTAAAATTAACACTTTAAAGAATGATCTACTTGTAAATGTTGAAAAATTAAATCAAATTAAAAAAGAAAATGAAGGTTTTAGATCAAATAATGAGATTAAGGAATTTTTACTATTTCAAAAACCAATTATTGATAATATTATATCCTTAGAGGCAGAAATTGACGCTTATTATAATAGAAATCCAAAAAAAGCTGAATACTATTATAGTTACTATAATGAGCAAATAATTAACGATTGCTGCTTGAACAGCAACAACTTCATGATAGATGCACAATTAGTTAACATGGCCACAAAAATATATGTGATCGAAGATGCATACAAATAATTTTTAATTATATAATCTATAAGAATTTTAATTACCAATCATTCGTTTGAAGCTTATCCACATGGTTTTTTAAATCAGTTACAACTGTAGAACGCTCGAGGAGTTTATTGTTAATCTCATTTTTGGTTTACATGATAACTTCGATATAGGTTTTTGTGGCCCTTCAGAATTCCTTAACAGTTCATTTTCGTTGAAATAAACTACTAAAGCGAAATCGGTAATTCCTAATTTAACACTTAAATCTGACGTTGGTCTTCTGCGTATAAATCAACAAATTTTAGATTTTCAATTCTAAGAAATATTTTCCGAACTATTTATTGATTTGAAGTTGTAAGAAAAAAATGAATTAAACGAATTCAGGGTTTAACGATTAATTAATTCTTAATTTTGCGCGCTATGTCAGAAGACACAATCAAACAACCGTCTAAATTGAAGACTTATTTGGTGTTTACCAAGTTCAGGCTTTCCTTTTTAGTCATCCTTTCCGCTTTGTCGGGCTATCTTTTTGCAGGTGGAAAAGACTGGAAAGAAATCGTTTATTTAATGGTAGGCGGAACATTAGTCACGGCTGCCTCCAATGGTTCTAATCAAATTTGGGAACGTGAATTAGACATTTTAATGAAACGCACTCAAAACCGTCCTTTGCCTCAAGGTTGGATGACTTTGAACGAAGCTTACATCGTTTGTGTTGTTTCATTAGTTATGGGAAGTATTTTGCTCTATCTTATCAATTGGCAAAGTTGTTTACTTGGATTACTTGCATACGTCAGTTATGTGTTTATGTACACTCCTATGAAACGCATTTCTCCATGGGCCGTTTTTATTGGTGCCTTTCCCGGTGCGATTCCTCCATTTTTAGGAGCGATTGCTGCAACGGATAAATTTGGTTTTTTGCCGGGTATTTTATTCTTCGTACAATTCACGTGGCAATTTCCGCACTTTTGGGCGATTGCTTGGGTAGTTTACGATGACTACAAAAAAGCAGGGTTTTCATTATTGCCTTCAAAAACAGGAAAATCAAAACATTCTGCATTTCAAATCATGTTGTATTCACTTGCCTTGATTCCTTTTAGCTTGGTTCCTTGGTTGTTAGGCTGGACAGGTACAATGACTTTAATAGTTGCTTCCACACTAGGAATCGGATTTTTTATGTACGCTTATCGCCTCTACGCATCGTGTGAAGAAGCAGATGCTCGTAAACTAATGTTCGCTTCCTTTGTTTATCTACCAATTATACAATTTGTTTATGTTTTTGATCGTGTGGATGAAATGATTCCTAAATAACAAAATCGTACAAGATGGATTACTCAAATGAACTAGACCCTAAGGTCAAAGAAAAAATGAAGAAAAACCTCGTTTATGTAGGTATCTTCAGTATTGTAATGCTTTTTGCCGGATTTACGTCGGCTTATATTGTTTCCATGGGAGACTCTTTTTGGTTGAAATACCCCATGCCAACTGGATTCTGGATCAGCACAACAGTCATTATCTTAAGTAGTGTAACCTTTGTTCTAGCAATTAATGCAGCGAAAAAAGACAATCAATCCATGGTTAAGGCTTTCATGTCATTAACCGTAGTATTGGGTTTTGCGTTTGCTTGGTTTCAGATTAAAGGATATAACGAACTAATTGATGGTGGAATTCACCCTGTTAATAATCACATAGTTGTAGTTGACGGTCGTTATGGTGATTATTTTGAAATCAAATACAAAGGCGATTTTATTGAAGTCAATGGAAACGACTATTTGTTAAAGGGCAAAAAAATGTCAGAAAGCGATTTCAAAAAATTACAAGACTACACCAAACAGTTTTTAGAAGTCGATCAACAGACAGCATTAAAGGTAACTCAAAATCCTGATTTCGAGGTGTATTTCCAAAACCAACCCATGACCATTAAAAGGGGTCATTTTTACATAAATGATTCAACCCAACTTCAATTTGTGGATGAAACTCGATTGAGTTATTTAGCGATGAATATTCGTGACGAAAGAGGTGACTTTTTTGTAAGAGGAAATTTAGGCAAAGATTTTCACGTTTACTATAAAAATCAAGAACTTGGCTATAAAAACAGAAGACTTGAATTTAAGGGTAGACCTTTGAATAATTACCTTCAAATCAAAGCAGCGGAGGCAGCAGATTCAGCATCTTCCTATTTATTCATCATTACTGTGTTGCATTTGCTACATGTTGTTGTAGCTTTACTCTATTTAATTCGATTAACAATCCGCTCTTTTTCAGGCGTTTACACCTCTCAAGATAATCTATCACTTCGAGTGGGAGCAATTTTCTGGCACTTTTTAGGTGTTTTGTGGGTGTATTTGTTACTCTTTTTGATTTTTATTCATTAAACTTGCAAAAAAATCTTAAAATATGGCAGGACATTCAACTCAACTTGATGCCAAAGCACTATGGGGCGGAAAAGAATCCCCTTTTCAGACGAGCTACGGTAAATTAATGATGTGGTTCTTCTTGGTTTCCGATGCGTTAACGTTCGGAGGACTTTTGGTTGCCTATGGTTTTACACGTCACGACGCGCAAGATGCATGGCCAATTGGTGAAGAAACATTCAACTCATTGCCTTTCTTAGGTCATGGTTATCCGCTTATCTACGTAGCCTTGATGACGTTTATCCTTATCGTTTCTTCTGTAACAATGGTATTAGCTGTTGAAGCGGGTCACCGTATGGACAGAAAAAGTGTTATCAAATGGATGATTGCAACGATTATCGGTGGTTTCTTCTTCTTAGGTTCTCAAGCTTGGGAGTGGAGTCACTTTATTCATGGTTCTGAATTTGGAAAAATCGAATTGGCGGATGGTTCACAAGCAATTGTTAGAGGACATTTCGGAGAATTAGAAAGCTTTACGGTTGTTTCTGCAGGAAAACACCACAAAAAAGGAGAAGTGATTACAGAAGATTTGATGCATACGTATCAACATGCTGCTGAAAAAGGTCACTTATATGCACCTAAAGGAAAATTAAACGAAGCTGTTATCTTATTGGAAGACGGGTCGGTTGCTAAAATCAAAAAAGCAGAAGACCATGATATGAAACTTATCATCAAGAAAACAGGTAGTAAACATAAAGTAGGAGAAGCACCAATCACAGGTGAAGAAGCTACAAAAATGTATTACGAGTCTTTGTATGCTGCTGAAGCAAATCACGTAATTTACGGAGCAAACTTGAAGCAAAACGAATACGGCCCACAACAATACGGTCAATTCTTCTTCTTTATTACAGGTTTCCACGGATTCCACGTATTCTCAGGAGTTGTTATCAACATCATTATCATGTTGGGTGTTGTTGCAGGAACATACCACAAAAGAGGTCACTACGAAATGGTTGAAAAAACAGGATTGTACTGGCACTTTGTCGATTTAGTTTGGGTATTCGTATTTACCTTCTTCTATTTAATCTGATTCATTAACTCAAATAAAAACAGTCTATTATGGAAAGAGACGACCTTATAGAATATTCTTTACATGCTCACCATAGTGAGGAACAAGGTAAAGCAATTCGCTCTAAAATCTGGAAAGTAACCGCTTTATTGACAGCAGTTACCGTTATCGAAGTATTTTTAGGAGCAATGATTAAACAAAATAGTGGTGCTTGGCCTTTCGTAAAATGGTCTTTCATTATTATGACACTTTTAAAAGCTGGATATATTGTTTTAGTATTCATGCATTTAGGTGACGAGAAAAAAGGACTTCGTGCAGTTGTACTTGTTCCTTATATCTTGTTCATGTTGTACTTGATTTTTATCGCCCTTTGGGAAGGTATGGCTGTAGGTCATGCTTGGTCAACATACGGAGTTCACTAGAAAATAATTCTTATGGCTAACATACTTGCCGGACGAAGCAAAGTAATTCTAACGTTTTTACTTCTCTTCGGTCCGGCTTTTATTTTGATATTTATTAGCACACGAAGCTGTGAACACAAGTTTCAAGTGTTAGAAGATTATGGCACCGTTAAACAAGTGCCTTTTGAAGTTTATGGACAAACCCAAAAACATACTTTCGATGATTACAAAGGTGATATTTTGCTCATAACTACGCTTCAAAAAACCTGTCCTGGTGATTGTGCTATTTCATTTTGGCACTTAGATCAACTACTGTATCAAAATATTCGCAAAAACAAATCCAAAAAAATGAAACGTATTCGTATGATTTCATTTGCGACAGATGGAAAAGGAAATCCACTTCCTATGAACGAGCTTGCCGAAATTCAAGAAGCCATTAAAGACAATGTGGAAGATTATGATCCTGAAATTTGGATGCTTGCAACAGGCGATGTGCAGGAAGTATATAACTTCAAACACAATGGAGCCAATCTTTTGGCAAAAGGGGATAAATATTACGGAGGACATGCGTTTCAAGAACTCGTTTTACTATTGGACAAAGAAGGCCATTTACGCATGGTTCTTCGTGGCACGGAAGAAGGCTTGATTCGTAAAATGAGAGATTACACTGCGCTACTTCAAAAGCAATACGATAAAGAAAATAAAAAACATAAAAAGTGAAACAATCCGCTTTTTTCGCCTTATTACTTTTGATTATCACGTCTTGTGAAACCAAAAAAGTAAAAGTACTACCCTACTATGGTAATTTTGATATTGAATATAAAAAAGTAAATGGTCAAACAGTTGAGGACACCATTTACCCAAAGATTCCTAAATTTCATTACTTAAATCAAGATTCTATTGAAGTTAGTAACAAAAACTACAAAGGAAAAATCTGGATTGCAGAGTTCTTTTTTGCCACATGTCCAACGATTTGCCCCGTAATGAACACACAACTCAAAAACCTAAATAAGGAAACGGCAGCTGTAAGTGAACATATTCAATTTCTTTCTTTTACCATTAATCCGAACAATGACACACCTAAAGTGTTAAAAGCATATCGAAAGAAACATGGAATTAGCGCTAGAAACTGGGATTTCTTAACAGGGAATGAAGCAGAAACACATCGTCTTGGGATTGAAAATTTTCAAACATTTGCTGGACGAGATGAAGAGGCCGAAGGTGGTTACGCTCATTCTGGTTCATTTACCTTAGTTGATAAAGAAGGTTATGTTCGAGGTGTTTATGCTGTTACAGGTTATGATGGTAGCGTAAACAAAAAGGAATATGAACGCATGAAAAATGATATTTTTAAATTATTAGAATATGAGTACAACATTACTGCACCCTAACAAAATCAAAAACTTTAGAAGATTGATAATTACACTTTCGATTGTCATTCCTCTAGTGGTGGCTGCTTTATTCAAAGTGAAAATTGAAGGCGTAGACTTTTCATTTCTCCCTCCTATTTATGCAGGAATTAATGCAATTACAGCTTTATTATTGAGTCTAGCTTTGGTAGCCATAAAAAACAATAACATGGCACTCCACAAAACTTTCATTAATATTTGCATGGTATTGTCATTGCTGTTTTTAGCGTGCTATGTGGCGTATCACATGACTTCTGACCCAACACATTACGGAGGAAACTCAAAAGTATTGTATTACGTGTTATTAATTTCCCATGTTGTCTTGAGCGTTGCTGTAATTCCTTTGGTATTATTTACATATCTCTTTGCTTGGTCGGGTAACTTCGTGAAACACAAAAAATGGACGAAAATAGCTTTTCCCATTTGGATGTATGTTGCGATTTCTGGAGTGATCGTTTACATAATGATTTCGCCATATTACGGACACGTTTAATTTTCTTTAACCTCTCGAACGCTTGTTTGCAACTACATTTGTGTAAATTTGCTCACTTATGTCAGCTAACAACGAAAAACAACTCCGCTACGATAAAGCTTATTTACGCTTAGCATCTAATTGGGCTAAATTATCACATTGTCAACGCAAACAAGTAGGAGCAATTATTGTCAAAGACGAAATCATTATTTCGGATGGTTACAATGGAACACCAGCAGGATTTGATAATTGTTGTGAAGATGACAACGGGCAAACCCATTGGTACGTACTTCATGCAGAAGCAAATGCGATTTTAAAAGTTGCAAAATCAACCAATAACTGCAAAAATGCTACACTCTATTTAACGCATTCGCCTTGCAAAGACTGTAGCAAATTAGTGCTTCAATCAGGAATTTCAAGACTTGTTTACCAAGAAGCCTATAAGGATGTTTCTGGATTAGAATTCCTAAAAAATGCAGGCTTGGAAATCACACAAATTCAAAACATTGATGATGTCTGAAAATAGACCCAATTACACCTTACCTATTTGGCTTTCGCTGTTTTTATGCGTTGGTTTACTAATTGGTCAACAATTGAACAAACCCTTATTAGGTGCTGCTGGCAATCAAAAAGATGTTCAGAAATTAAGCGACATCTTAACTATATTAGACTCTCGATATGTGGACAAAGTAAACAAGGATAGCATTTTCGAAGCAACCATTAACGACATGCTTCATAAACTAGATCCACATACCAACTACATTCCTGCGAAAGAAATGAAAGCCATGAATGAGTCCATTGAAGCTAAATTTGGTGGGATTGGCGTTCGCTTTTTATTGATTCGTGATACCATTTGCATCTCATATGTAATGCCAAATTCACCTTCGCTACTAGCTGGAGTAAAAGCTGGCGATAAAATCATCGAAGTGAATGGTGATAAAATGACTGGTAAAAAGGTCAACAATGAAAAAGTAATGTCGCACTTAAAAGGTGACCCAAAATCACAAGTTGACGTTACAGTGCTACGCAATGGAAAGAAAAAGAAAATCACCATCACACGTGACCAGATTCCCATTTCAACCATTACCTGTGCTTACATGATTGATGCTGAAACAGGCTACATCTTAATCGATCAATTCTCCATTCCAACAGCCGATGAATTTGAAGTTGCAGCTGAAAAACTAAAGCAACTAGGCATGAAAAGGCTTGTTTTGGATCTTAGAAACAACGGTGGTGGTGTACTAACTTCAGCCACGAGTATTGCCGACCAATTTCTCAAAGAAGGTGCTACCATCTTAAAAACCTTAGGTCGTTCAGTTGGAAAACAAGAATATAAGGCACATGGCGGAGGCCTATTGGAAAACCTAAAAGTAGCCGTTCTTATCAACTCAAACTCTGCTTCTGCAAGTGAGATTCTTGCAGGTGCGTTACAAGACAACGATCGTGCTATTATTGTGGGTAGACGTTCATTCGGAAAAGGATTGGTGCAAGAAGACAGACAATTACGAGACGGAAGTAACTTGAGAATCACCATTGCTCGCTATTACACACCCTCCGGCAGATGCATACAACGCCCATACAAAGGCACTTACGAAGACTATATGGAAGATGAAGAACGATTCTCACATGGCGAAATGTTCAAGGTAGATTCAAGCATTTACGCGAAATCAAAAAAATATAAAACTGTTAGCGGAAGAACTGTTTACGGCGGCGGAGGTATTACACCAGATGTTTTTGTGCCTTTCGATTCAAGCGGAACAAGTTTCTATTTAACCGAATTGCAATACAGCGGAGTGTTTTCGGCTTTCGCCTTTGATTTTTTACAAGGGAAACGCAACAACTGGAGAAATGCTCACGACTTTGTAAAAACATTTGTTGCAAACGATGAATTGATTGAAAGATTAGAAAAATACGCTTCGAAAAACTATAAAATAGAACGTGTAAATTCAGAGGCGCAACACAGCAAACAGAACATTGCAAAATATCTTAAAGCTGAAATCGCTAGGCAATTATGGGTTGAAGAAGGTTTTTACCGCGTGTTGAATCAAGAAGATAGCGAAATAAAAGCAGCACTCCAAGCATTGAAAACATCAACGATTTTTAAGTAGCTCTTTCGTTTTTTTCTTGAACGCATTCAATCGTGGATGGCTTACGTTTTTGATATACGGATTAGATGGATTGTTCTTTTCAAAATCTTGATGATAAGCTTCCGCTTTGTAGAATGTCGTGAATGGAACCACTTCTGTAGTAATAAGCATGTCCTTCGCTTTCAACGATTTAATGTACGCTTCTGCACTATTTTTTTCCGTTTCATCTTTGTAAAAAATCACGGAACGATACTGAGTTCCTTTATCTGGACCTTGTTGGTTTTTCGTAGAGGCATCATGCGAGTTAAAAAACACGCGCAATAAATCATTGTAACTAATTACAGACGAATCATAACGCACATGCACCGTTTCTGCATGACCTGTTTTGCCACCACACACTTCTTCATACGAAGGGTTTTTCTTCCAGCCACCGGCATAACCAGACTCGGCGTAATCAACACCTTTTACTGTTTCAAATATTGCCTCCACACACCAAAAACATCCTGACGCAAAATAAGCATCTTTCATTTTCTTGTGCTGTTGAGCCTGGACCGACAAATTAGCTAAGAGTAGTAAAGAAAAAATAAGTAGTTGTTTCATGTTCTTTTAACAAGCATGAAATAGAATTGTTTAGTCCTCTTTTTTTAATTTAGAGACAATAAACAACGTTAAAAAAATACCAAAAAGGACAGCAGCAATAATAACTGCAAACAAAAAGGTATCATCAACGAATAAAGGCATTGTTACCATGACTTAAGATTTAGGTACCAAGTTATTAGGTTACTCGGCGAAAATCTTTGTCACATGACTATTTGCCTTCAAGTTTCTATTAAAATCCTTTATTGATTGAATATTAACAAAAGTTTAAATATCAAACACTTATGGATTTATGAACAATTTTTCGCGCCAGTTGTCAACATCCGATTCATTAATTAATTTTAAGTCAAGCAGGTATTTGATTACTGTTTCATATGCAGCATCGAAAGTTTCATTGTTATAATTCCAATCCGTTTCAACCAACCAGTTTTTAACCTGTGGTAAACGCAAATTATATCTCCAAGAAATTACTTCGGCAGCATTTGGGTTTGATTTTATTGCTTTAGCCTTGGTATTTACCAATTCACATACTTGTTTCAAGAGCTCATAATCTGTTGCCAAAACTTCGTTTCGTACAGCTACAACAAAACAAGGCCAAGGTGTAACGACTTCATCAATATAGCGACATTTCTTCTGTTCTGTAAAGGGAAACGTAGTATATTTTTCCCATAAAAACGCTTGTGCTTGGTCGTTGTGTAAGGCCCAAAGTCCACCATAAACATCACCAACAACATTGAACTTTAATTTGGATATATCCCAACCTTCTTGATACGCTTTCACATACGACATCAAATGCGATCCAGATCCTTCGCGTGAAATAGCAAACGTTTGTCCATCTAATTCAGATACTTTTTGAATCTCTGAATGATACGGAACGTGAATTCCCCAATGTAGAGGAGAAGCAACAAAAACAGAAATTATTTTCGCTTCCAACCCTTGTAAAATAGCCTTTGTAATTCCTTCCGTCAATAAAACAGCGATGTCAAGTGTTCCCGCTTGAAGCCCTTTTATCATCTGTCCTGTCCCGCCCGTCATGTCTGACCAATGCAGTTCGACTCCTAGTTTAGCAATATCTCCCTCCTCTATTGCAAGACGCCACGGCAAATTAAAATGCTCTGGTACGCCACCAATCTTAAATCGTTTCATTGTTCTTGATTTTCAAAAAATTGTCGTTCGTATAGTTTGCGATAGTAACCATCTAGTTTGAGTAATTCGTTATGGCTACCTGTTTCGATTATTTTTCCTTTATCTAATACAACAATACAATCTGCTTTTTGTATTGTCGAAAGTCTGTGCGCAATGACGATGGATGTTCTTCCGTTCGTTAATTTTTCGGTCGCAAGTTGAATCATTTCCTCTGATTCATTATCCACACTTGAAGTTGCTTCATCCAAAATCAAGATATGTGGATTGTACACATATGCTCGAATAAATGCCAACAATTGTCTTTGTCCAACGGATAATACACTTCCCCGCTCACCTATTTTGTAATCATAATCTCCAGGAAGACGCGAAATAAATGCATGAGCTCCAACAGCCTTCGCTGCCTCAATTACTTGTTCGCGTGAAATAGAAGGATTTCCTAAGGTAATATTATTGTGAATCGAATCAGAAAACAAGAAAACATCCTGCAAAACGATAGCAATATTGCTACGTAGAAAATTTAGTTCAATGTCGTTGATATTTGTATCTCCAATTGAAATTTTTCCTTTTTGATATTCATAAAAACGTCCGAGAAGATTAACAATGGTTGACTTACCTGAACCCGTAGCACCAACAAACGCAACCGTTTGACCCTTTTTGATTTCAAGATTAATATCCTTTAATACATACTCTTTGTCCACGTAAGCAAAACTTACATTCTTGAAATGAATATCCTGATCAAAATTAAAATCTGTAATTGTTCCGCTTTCCTGAATGTTCTCAGCTTGGTCTATTACTTCAAAAATACGTTCAGCACGAACGGTTCCGCGTTGAAGAATATTGAATTTATCCGCTAACTGACGTATCGGGCGATACAATTGATTGATCCAAAGCGTAAACTTGATGATTTCTCCGTACAAGGATTTAATTTCTCCTGCAGATTTTCCTTCTACTTGCAAAGCGCCCCAAACGAGCAAAAACGCAATCGAAAGTGAACTCAATAATTCCACAACGGGAAAAAAGATAGAGTTTGCCCAAACAGCATCAATATGTGCCTGACGATGACCCTTGTTGATTTCCTCAAATTTGGCAAATTCTTGTTTCTGACGATTAAATAACTGAACAATCGCCATTCCCGTCAAACGTTCTTGAACAAAGGTATTGAGTCGGTTGACTTGCTGACGTTCCAATTGAAATGACTCTTTCATGGCACGAGCAAATACTCGCGTTGCAAAAATCAAAATCGGAATGGGAATTAAGGTCATAAGTGAAAGCTTCCAATCGCTAGTAAACATCAATACCAAAACGAAAATCAAGGAAATCAAATCACCTGAAATATCCAACAAACCCGATGAAAACACTTCTGTAATCGCCTCCAAATCGGATACAACACGCGTCACCAAAGTACCCACAGGAGTTTTATCAAAGTAATGCATGCGAAATGTCAGAAAGTGACCAAAGAGTTTTTTGCGAATATCACGAATAACCGATTGTGCTAAAAGATTGGAAAAATACGTGGAACACAATTGTAATACACCTTCCAAAATCAAGATTCCAATTACAAGCAAAGAGCTGTAAAGCAACATGCTGTGATTTTTTGTTTTCACGACATATTTATCGACCATTTCACCAATTAAGTACGGCCGCATCGGACTTAAAAAAGACAAGGCGATGATGCAAAAAACGGAAATGATAAAATAGTTTCGATAAGGACTTAAGTAACCTACAAGTCTTCGGAAAACACCAAAATTGATTGCCTTATTATCTGACATGGTTGCAAATTTAACGTATTTGTCGCATTTCAAGGTTTTCAACAACATTTTAACAGGTAAAATGGTTTGCCAAACAAGATAAAATGCCTACCTTTGCGGGCATCAAAATCAATTCGTTGTGGGCGTAAAAATTTTCGCTGGGAGAGCATCCCAAGATTTAGCAAACAAAATAGCCTCTCATTTTGGTGTAGCTTTAGGCGATGTCAAAGTAACCGTTTTTAGCGACGGGGAGTTTCAACCATCTTTTGAGGAAACCGTTCGTGGACAAGATGTTTTCATTGTTCAATCAACGATGCCACCAACTGAAAATCTTTTCGAATTGCTTTTATTAATTGACGCTGCTCGCAGAGCTTCCGCTCGAAAAATAATCGCTGTTATTCCTTATTTTGGATTTGCGCGCCAAGACAGGAAAGATAAACCAAGAGTTGCGATTGGATCAAAATTGGTAGCAAACATGTTAATGGCAGCTGGTGTTGACCGTGTTATTACCATGGATTTACATGCAGACCAAATTCAAGGTTTCTTTGAAGTTCCAGTTGATCATTTATATGCTTCAACGTTGTTTTTTGAGGAAATCAATAAATTGGACCGCGATAATTTGGTGATTGCTGCGCCCGATGTTGGTGGCGCTAAACGAGCTAACTCTTATGCTAAAAACTTGAATTGTGGTTTAGCTTTGTGTCATAAGCATCGTAAAAAAGCTAATGAAATCGCTGAAATGACGGTTATTGGTGACGTTAATGGAAAAGATGTTATCATCATTGACGATATGTGCGACACCGCAGGAACATTGACTAAAGCAGCAGATTTGTTAGTGGAAAAAGGAGCAAAGAG
>CAZHPL010000009.1:0-30310 GCA_964534495.1 uncultured Lishizhenia sp. | reverse complement strand
GCGTGCCTCCGCCCGCTACATCGGCGCGCTGTTTGTGATTGGCGTGGGTATTGGCACACTCTTCCTCAACGTGCCCGCTGACATCCAGCGCATCGGCATCGAGGCGGCGAACATTGCGTTTGGTTTTTTGTTTGGCGCTCGCATTATGGCCAACCTTAAACGATGAAACTGACACCAAATTTTACATTAGAAGAACTGACTATTTCGGAGATTGCCCAGCGCAAGGGGCTAGACAACACCCCCAACGCCACCGAGGTGGCAAACCTCGTGCGCCTAGCCCAACTACTGGAGCAAGTCCGCGCCTTAATCAACAAACCGATCCTTGTTAACTCCGCATTCCGGTCTAAACCGGTCAACGACGCAGTAGGATCAAAAGACACTAGCCAGCACCGGCTGGGCTGCGCGGCAGACATCCGCGTCCCAGGCATGACCCCAAAGCAGGTCGTGCAGGCGTGCATCGATGGAGGAATACCATTTGACCAGATTATCGAAGAGTTCGGCTCTTGGACGCACATTAGCGTCCCCAACACCAAAGAACAACAACCAAGGCGCCAAGCCTTAATTATCGACAAAAACGGAACTAGACCGTATAATTAGTCCAAATTAAGGAGGACGCCATGGTAAAAGCATGGGCAGCGCCATTGTGCGCTTGGTTATTTGTGTGCGCCGTAGTATTTAACGCGGCCCAACACAACGAAACAACGAAGCCGTTTAGTTGGGTGGATCACTCGACCATCGCGCTACTGGAGCACTTTGAGGGCAAACGCCACAAAGCCTACCGTGACAGCGAGGGTAACTGGACGATTGGGGTGGGCCACCTCATCAAGCGCCAGACCCGCGATTTGCTTCATAGGGAGCTTTCTGAGGACGAGGTAATGGCCATCCTACACCGCGACCTAGAAAAGTGCACCACGGCCCTAGAATCCAGTTTAAACGCTGGTATTAACAGGCCGCAGATTAACGCATTATTAAGTCTGTGTCATAACATTGGGCCAGACAACTTTTCCCGGTCCGAAGTAATGAAGTACTTAAACCAAGGAAACGTGCACAAAGCGGCCGATTCATTTATGAATTGGAGCACCCCGCCAGTCCTTAAAAAACGCCGTCAGATCGAGCGCACACTGTTCTTAGCCGGGGCGTAAACCCCCGGTATTTTGCATTAGTAGATGTAGGACTGATCATCCTATTTTATTCATTTCAACCTCGAGGAAACACCATGGAAGGCTTTAAATCTCTCCCTAAGATGCAATGCTTCAAAGAAGGCGGCGCAGTCAAATCAAAATACGCAGGCGGCGGCTCGTGCTATAAAAAAGGCGGTCACGCTGAGTCTGAAGAAGTAAGCAAAGATATTGCTAAAGACAAGTCAATGATCAAACGTGGTGTTAAGCAGCACGAAGAAGCCCTCCACAAAGACGAGCCAAAAACTAAATTAAAACTTAAAACCGGTGGCAAGAGCAAACTCGTTGGTAAATACAAAACAGGTGGTGCTGTAAAAAAGTGTGCTGAGGGCGGTTCATTAAAACCTGTCGACGCAGAAGAGAACCCCGGTCTAGCCAAACTGCCAACCAACGTCCGCAACAAAATGGGCTACGCAAAGAAAGGTGGCCTCGCAAAAAAGTATGCTGACGGCGGCATGGTAACGGATGAAGAAAAAGCACGCATGCCCGCCGGCAAACTTCCACAGCAGATCGTGGACGAAGAGGCAACCAAAGAGAACGTAGAGACCCGCGAAATGGTCGCCGGTCCGCTGCGTAAACTAAAACGTGGGCTCATGGAGACATTTAAAAGCAAGTCCAAGACCCCAATGAAACATGGTGGAAAGGCCTGCTAATATGCCACTTGAATCGAAACAGCAAATGAAGGCGATGTACGCCGCAGCAGCCGGCAAGTCAACCTTAGGCATTCCTAAAAAAGTTGGCAAAGAGTTTGTCAAGGCCGGCAAAGCAAAACCAAACCTTCCCCAAAAAGTAACTAAACGCGCCTCCGGACGCGGGAGATAATCTTGGCGTATTCCAATACAACTGGTCAGACAACGATTAATGTCGACCAGTTAATTTCATATGCGTATCGCGATGCTGGTAAAACGGCAGAGGAGATGACGCCCGAGTATATTGATGCGGCAAAGCAAGCCCTGTTCTATAACTTGCAAAACCTATCAAACCTCGGTGTTAACCTTTGGCTACTAGAAAACCAATTGTATGGTGCGCTCACCGCGCAACAGCAGCTTTACTTACCAAAGACTGTGATTGATGTCCGCGAGGCAAACTGGGTCTACGTAATTAACTCTGAGGCATCAGAGTACCTGCCCACAAATAATCAAACTGCGCCTAATGCGTTTGATTTAAACTTAGACACAACGGCGACATCTACCGTACAAAACAACTTCATCGGTTTGCAGTATCAACAAGCGCAGCCGGTGTTTTATGTTGGCTGGAACGCGTACGCCGCTGGTGGCGGCACGACTACTTACAACCTGGCCTACGAGGTCAGTGATGACAACGTAACCTGGACCACAGTAGAAACATTCCCCGAAGTTACTTTATCAGATCGTCAGTGGCAATACTTTAATATTGCCATTACGCCTAATCACTTGTACTATCGCCTGCGCGAGACAGTAGCGTCGACATTTACAGTGCGTCAGATTGTGTTCTCCACATCGCAGCAAGTTATTCCGCTGTCGCGTTTAAACCGGCAAGATTACTGGAATCTACCCAACAAACAGTTTCCATCTGCTCGTTCGCTGCAATACTGGTTTGATCGTCAGATTGAGCCGTCAATGTACTTGTGGCCTGTACCAAACAACGACTTCCAAATGTTTCAGTTGGTCGTTGAAAAACAAATGGAAGACGTGGGCTCACTAACCAATCAGATCTACGTGCCAGACCGCTGGATTAACTGCGTGCAAAAACAATTGTCACACAGCATGTCACTACAGCTCCCTGGCGTTGATCTAAACCGCGTTCAGTATTTAGAGGCTCAAGCACAAAAAGCCTACAATGACGCGTCACAAGAAGAGCGCGATAAATCGCCAATCTACTTCCAACCTAACATAAGCTACTATACACGATGAGCGGCGCATACGTAATGACCTATGACAATCTGGTGCTTGACGTGCAGCGTTACATGGAACGTAACGATGAAGGTTTCGTGGCCCAGATTCCTAGCTTAATTGGTTTAGCAGAGGCAGCAATTGCCGCTGAGTTAAAGTCACTACTGCAATTAACTGTAGTCGAGACTACTCTTGCAACAAACCAGGACGTGCTAGCTAAACCAGCACGGTGGCGTAAAACTGTATCGATGAAAGTAAATGGTGCACCAGTATTGTTACGTTCGCAAGATCTTATTGCACAATACCAGTCTGAATCCTCTAACGGGCAGCCGAAGTATTATGGCGAGTATGATTACAACAACTGGAACTTTGCCCCGAAGCCCGATCAAGATTATCCGGTTGAGATTATCTATTACAGTTTGATTCAACCGTTAGATACAACCAATCAACAAAACTTATTTACTCGCGAGTGCCCGCAGGCGATGTTGTTTGGCACGTTGCTCCAAGCGCAAGGATATTTAAAGGCATTGGATAAATTGCCTGTGTGGAAAGGGTATTACACCGAAGCACTTGCAGCACTGAAAAAAGAAGACAACGCTCGCCGTATCGACAGAAATACTACGGTCCAGGAACCATAATCTATGCCAATCTATACATCACCGTTCACCGGCACAGTCGTACAGCCAACTGACGTATCGTACTACGAGCTTAACTTTAGCTCAAACGTACAGCTCTATTGGCCTGCGATTGTCAACCCACAGCAAGTACCTGCCGCTCGTATTATTGACGCGACCCCATCAACCAGTGGCTTGGTTATCGCATTACCCGAGGCAAATCAGGGTACCGTTGGCGCTGACATTTTAATCCGTAACTTTGGTGCCAGCACATTCACAGTAGAAGATTTCGTTGGAACTGGATCAGTATCAATTGCCCCTGGCGTATCTAAATACTTTTATCTATCTGACAACACAACCGCAGCCGGTGTCTGGCAAAACGTAACATTTGGTGCTGGCACATCATCTGCTGATGCGGCGTCTTTAGCCGGGAATGGATTAGTTGCGCTTGCTGGTAAGTTGAATACCACACAAAATATTGTGTCAATTTCTTCAACCCCAGCAATTACGGATGCAAGTCGCGCAGCTACCTTTATTTGGACTGGCGGTAACGGCGCGTTCACATTACCCACCGCAATTAGTTTGTCAGCCGGCTGGTACATCGCATTTAGAAACAACGGCACCGGCGCGATCACAATTAGCCCTCAAGGCACGTCAACCATTGACAGCTTGGCGAGCATCACCATTAATCCTGGTGAATCTGGTTTTATTTTATTCCAGCAGTCTTCTGGTGATTTCTTTACCGTTGGTTTATCTATACCATCTAACGTAACCTTTACATCAGCCACCTACGACGTAGATTCTATTGTTGGCAATACGCTTAGCTTGGTGTCATACGCGCCAATTATCCAAACGTACGTGGCGTTAGCTGGTACGCGGTCCGTTGATTTAGATGTTACGCTTCCTGCAACCACCCAGTTATATGTGTTGGTTAACAACACTGGACAAGCAGGTTATAACGTAACATTCCAAATATCCGGCAGTTTACAGTCGCCGGTGCCCCTTGGTAACGGCGGCGTTATTTTGGCATTGAGTGATGGTAATCAACTGTATGTTATCAGCCAAACAACGGTTGGTTTTTACTATGCAGATAATGGTTCTGCCGCTACTCCATCATTTTCATTTACTAACGATACAAACACCGGTATGTATTTAGTGGGCACCAGTCATTTAGGATTGTCGGCTAATTCAACTCTTATGTTAGATATTGATAATACAAATACTTTAGATCCTCAGATCTCAACACCGGCAACATTTAACGCAGGATTAATTGGTGGCGGGACGTTCTAATGGCGGAAAACAGAATACCAGATCAATACAATCTGGTTTATACGCTTAGCGTACAGCCAGGTATAAAACGAGACGGCACAACGTTTGAGTCACGTGAGTTTAGTGACGGAGAATGGTGCCGTTTTCAACGTGGCGTACCTAAGAAAATGGGCGGCTATCGTGAATTGTTTGCCACTTTTACTGGTGTGCCACGTGGTATGATTGCAAACGCCTACAATGGCGTTAACTATATTTTTGTTGGTAATCAGTACGGTTTAGAAGTATTTACAACAGGCACTACATTTGGTGTTGGTAGTGGTCCGCTTGTTGCAAATATTTTACCCGGCTATTCACCATTCACACTGGTATCAAATACCGCTAGTACATTTGTAGTAGCGGGCGATGTGACAGCAGCGTTTCCGGCTAATATGGTGGTTATATTTGATGATGACCCGACCACAGCAACCACGGTAATTAGTTCAACATACGGGGCGCCAAATACAACGGTTACAGTAACAACATCAAGCATAACCGGTACCCCGGCGGTTGTATCGTTATATGATGTAACTTTTGCTCCCGACCCAAATTTACTGTGGCAGTTTGATTTACAGTATTCGCCGCTTGGTGGAAAGTTAGAAGTTCTAGCGCACCCCGGACACAATCTAGCTAATATTGACAACGCAATTAAAACGCAAGTACTACTAGGCGATTTGTTGCCCGACTCAAACAACGAGTGGAACTTTTACGGACTGGCCGACACCGGCGGTCAAAACCCAACTTTCCGTCCTATTGTCGTTGATGGCGGTGTTTGCGTTTTGTACCCATTTACATTTGTGTACGGTTCAGAAGGTTTTATTGCCAACAATCACGTTGACACCAATACGACCCTAACACAATACGGTCAACAAACCATTACCGATTGGAATGGCCCGACCTCCAACCAGGTCAACATGGCGTCCTCTAAAATTGTTAAGGGGCTACCAGTTCGCGGCGGTACCAATTCACCGTCCGGCTTGTTCTGGGCCACAGATAGTTTAATTCGTGTTTCGTTTACCGGAAGCGCTCCGTTGTACTGGAGATACGATATTATTTCTAGCCAGATCTCAACGATGTCATCCTCGTGTTTTGTGGAGATGGATGGTATCTTTTACTGGATGGGTGTTGACCGTTTCTACCAATACAATGGTACGTTCGCTGTACTGCCAAATGATAAAAAGGTAAATGGGCTGTTTAACAACATTAACTATGTACAGCGCCAAAAAGTGTGGACTACCAAGGTCCCACGGTATAATGAGATCTGGTTTTTTTATCCCCGTGGAGATGCAACTGAGTGCACCGACGCAATTATCTTTAACGTAAAAGATAAACTCTGGTACGACGCTGGAAGCGCGCCAGGTGCTCGCCGTTCTTGCGGCTACACGACAGAGATTTTTCCAACGCCAATCTGGGCTAGCTGGGAAGATCTAAACACATTTAGTATTCCTTTTACAGTAATTGATAACCCGCCCAGTGAGCCCGCGCCAACTGACAAACAAGTTTATATTAACGGCGATGTAACTGCAACGTTTGGCGCCGGTGATTATATCTCATTGGTAAACACCGGCACTCCACCCGTTTATAAAATTGTAACTAGCCAGTTTATGTTTACATCCGCCGTAACTGCGACTAACCCGCAGGGTGTCACATTAATTACGGTAACTGAAGACTTTAATCCTATTCAAATTCCTGGCGATTCGATTTATTATATTGAGGGTGGTTATCCTCTTTGGCAGCATGAGTTTGGTACGAACCTTATTACGTTTAACGAAGAGTTTGCTATCACATCAAGTATTACTACCTGCGACATTAGCTGGGTTGGTGGTATTCCTTCCCAAGACACAGCTACCGGCGTAAACCGCCGGATGCACTTACGACGTATTGAGCCGGATTTTGTGCAAACCGGCACGATGGGCATGACTATTTTGGGTCGCAAGTTTGCGCGTGGCGCAGTGGAAAACTCCGGGCCATTTTACTTTGACCCAGACACCGGCAAGATTGACCTGCGTGTTGAGCACCGCGAGATTCGTTTAAAGTTTGAATCTAACGTACTAGACGGTAATTTTGAGATGGGCCGTTTATTAATTACGGCGGAGTACGGGGACGAGCGTCCATGAGTATTCAAAGTTTTTTTCCAATCAACCCACAGTACATGTCCTGGGAAGACTGGAACGGTAACTTTCTGCATTACTACAGTGAAGAACCAATTATGTACAGCTCTGAAGATAATTGGAGACTGGTGGCTAAAAACATTAGTCAGCTTACCACGTTTGAAAGCTACCCCGTGCCGGACCCTGACGCCTTCACTAATTGGCAGGATTGGGCCTCGGCACTTAGCTTTATTTTAAATGGCCCGAGCCAGTAACTGGGGCGTCAAACAGGGTATTTTTGCATTAGTATAAGTAGAACGATTTAACAATAAAGAGGTTATTTGTCCGTGACATCTTTTGTGGACTCAAAAAAACGGGAACTGTCCCAAGAAGAAATTATTGAGATTGCTGCAAAGGAAACGGGCGGCAAGTACACGGCCGAGCAGATTAAGGCCAGCCTGACCGCAGAGGCCTACGAGATGGGCGCGTTGATGCTGCGTCAAGGCAATACTATTTTAATTGTTCACCAAGACAAAAATAACCCGACAACCGCAGTATTTAGGGCGATTAACGCGGACACCATTCAGAACTATTTAAAAAACTGTGTGGAGTTTGCCAAAGCATTGGGTGCGGCTGGCTTTGAGTACATGGTGACGGAGTTTGATGATCCGGCGCTACTAAACATATTCAAGTACATTGGAAGAAAGCAACCCTATCAAAACATGGGGTACGCGATTCAGCAATACCCAAAATCAAAGCGCTACAGGATTACTGTTAATTTGGGCGACACTCCAAAATTAAAGCAGTCCCAAGAACATAAGAAACAACTAGCTCAGCAGGCGACGGAACTATGAGTGCGGTCGTTGAGTTTGTTGGTGATGTTGGTGAAGCAATTGGCGACGGGATTGAAAGCGTTGGCAATATTGCTTCAGATGCAGTTCGTGAGATAGGCAAAGGCGCAGAGTCACTAGGCCGCGAGATTGGTAAGATTGGTGAGGCCGCAATTAAAGATCCGGTTGGCACAATCGCCAAAGTTGGTGCTGTTGCTTTACAACAATACTGGGCACTACCAGTAATATCCGCGGCAACAGTTGTTGCAAATGGTGGTGATCTAGGACAGGCCGCGATATCCGCTGGCATTTCATATGCCGGGATGTACATTGCCTCTGGTATCTCGGATTACTTGTCATCTGGTTCTGAGTCTGCGTTAGCCGGGGTAAGCAAGGCCGCTGACGGATCTACGATCTTTTCGTACACCGACGGCAGTACGATGATCCAGACTGTTGATGGTCTAACAAAGTTTACCAATCCCACAACAATTACTGGCGCTTTAAATACCGCAATATCAAACGCCGCGGGTAACGTAGCCACAACTGCACTGCGTGGTGGCGATTTAAATCAAATTTTAACTGCGGGATTAACGGGTGGTGCCGGAACGTATGTTGGTTTAGAAACCACTCAAGGTTTAAAAGACTTAGGTTTGGCTGCACCAATTGCGAATGTACTTGGAAGTACTTCTGGTGCGGTAACTAGAGGTGTGTTGTCAGGCCAAGATGCAGGTCAAGTATTTAATACTGCGCTTATTAATAATCTTATTGACACCAGTCTTGCGCAGACTGGTAACGCAATTAAAAACACGGATATTTACAAGACATTACAAAAGTCCGTAAACGAAACTGTCAACGAATATAAAGATTCATTTAACGCAGCCAGGGAAAAATTTTTAGCTGCATTAAAAGGTAATGATGAGCTTGTAGGTAAAAGTAAAGAAGAAATTGCTGCAATACTAGAGCAAGGCAAATCTGTAAAATCGCAAGCAGAAAGTTTTAGAGATGGGTCTTTACTACCCGCCCAAGAAGCAGCCCAGCGAGCCGCCGATTCGGCAACCTCATCGTACAATGATTATAAATCTAAGTCCGATGAATTTAGTAGATTAGTTGCAGAGTACGACGCCGCAAAAGCAGCAGAGAATTTTGATTTAGCAAATAGCCTTGCTGATAAAGCAAACGCGCTAATACCCAGCCTAAATGCTGCCACTGATAAGTATAACTCGGACTATAACGTATACGAAACCGCTAGAAACGATTTTGATTCAAAAAATCAAACGTATCTTGGCTTTGTTAATCAGCTTAAAACTTTAGACACTCAATACGCAGACATTAATAAGCGTCTGCAAGACCAAGCGGCTATAACAAAACAAGCTAGCGGTGAGTTTAATTCTGTATACGATCAGATTCAACAAACCACAAATAATGTAGCTAAGCAAGTTGATCAGGCATATGAGACAGCTTCAACCTATGACCCGATTGCTACAGACACATTTAAAGAAATTTATACATCAACTGGCGATTTAAATCGAGCAATTAATTTATCTCAACAAGTAAATGCGCTGCCAGAAGATAATCAGAAGATGTACGAGTTTGCTAAGTCGTTTGGCTTACGTCCTGAGGACGCAATTGAGTTTGCCCCGGATTTATCCAAAATGTCGTTGGTTGCAAATCAAACGTTCTATGATTCGCTAGCTAAAAATCCTGATGCTGCTGCAGCATTACAGATTGCAAAACAAGTTAATGATTTATCTGAAGAAAATCAAACATCATTCTATGATGCACGTCTAAAAGGTTTAGATACTGACACGGCGTTAAACGTTGCAAATGTTGTTGGTGGTCGGTCAAGAGAAGAGCAACGGTTATATATAGATTCTATTAAGGCTGGATTAGGGCCACAGCTATCTGATATTATATCTGCCGCGTATGGATTAACTGGTAGGGGTACAGAGTTACAAGATATCAATGAAATTAATCTTGCTCAGTTAAAAACACCAGAAGCTAAAGACGCATATCGAGTCTATTTAACGGGTGGTTTTGAACCCGACGAAGCGCTTGCATTATCAAAAGGACAAGAATATGCTATCTTGTCCCAAGGCACCGGCACTCAATTTGCAAGTACCACTGGCGATTACTCAGCGGCGTTTGCCGATACACACGCCTGGGACCCGATTAAACAACAATGGGTTCCAATACCAACAGAAGGTCAGCCAACTGGCGGTATTGGTGGTGGTTTAGGAACTGGTGTTGGTGTAAGTGGCGCTCAATCATACAAGCCGCTTACCAAAGAAGAAATTGATCAGTTTAGAGCTGAGGGCGTTCCTGAAGACGAAATTAAAAAACTGGCCAGTCAATATGGTATAGCGCCGGAGCAGTACACATCTTTTTCTGGACAGCCATATTATCAGCAGTTAATTGATGAATTGTTTACTAAGCCTTCATCAAAAGTTAAAACATTAGCAAAACAACCGCCAGCTGGCGTAGGCACCACGGGAGCGCCAACTGGAACAACGACCGGCACAACAACCGGTACAACGACCACTGGCGGCACCACGACCGGTGGAACAACGCCAGGTGGCGCAACTGGCACACAACCAACCGGCGGCACAACCACTGGCGGTACAGACCAAACTGGCGGTGGTGGTACAGGAACCGGCGGAACAGGCACAGGTGGCACAGGCACTGGCGGTGGCGGGTTTGGTATTGGCGGTATTGGTGGCGGTGGGTTTGCTATTCCTGGTGGTATGTATGGAATGTACGGGCTCTACGGCCAAGATCAATATGGCGGTATTAAAAATTTAACAGCAGGATTGACAGAAAGAATGGACTATAATTTAGCAGGTTTACCATCTGATCAAGATAATGTAAACCCAATGTACAACGCCCCACAAATTATTCCGCAAATGGCAACTGGTGGACTAACGTCTTCTTACGATCCGTTCTCTACTAAAGACACTTCTGGCGGAAGTTCAATTAGTAGTTCTTTAACTCCTAATTTAACTAGAGCACAGCTTAACTATATTTTGACCGGATTGCCAGATTATTTACAAGGCAAAGCTGAGGGCGGTCATATTGAAGGGCATAATCCGCAGTTTTATTCTGAAGGTGGTTTAAGCGCAATTGAGAATCGTTATGTTAAAGGTGACGGGGATGGTACAAGCGACAGCATACCAGCCATGTTAGCAGACGGGGAATTTGTGATTCCAGCTGACGTTGTTTCATCTTTAGGTAACGGTAGCAACGACGCAGGTGCAAACGTATTAGATGAATTTTTAAAAGTAATAAGGGAACACAAACGAAAGGCAGACGCAAAAAATTTGCCAGAAGATAGCAAAGGCCCTTTGGCATATTTAATAGACGCACAACGTAGAGCAAAGGCATAACATGGCTGGATTAAATAACATTATAACAAACAAAGCGATGCAGCAAACCACGCTGCCATCGTGGTTTGACACAGCGCAACAAAACGTAGTTAATCAAGCACAAGCTGCGTTTGGTGCCGCGCCAACTCCACAGCAGACCGTTGCGCAAGGAGCTGTTAGCCAGTTAGGACAACCAAACAACGCATTTCAACAAGCTGCTAGTACTGCTCAAGGAATTGCTACTGGTGCGGCTAATCCTTGGATTGTTAACCAGGCAACTGGCGCCGTTTCTCCAAATGTAAACACCGCGCTTGGTGGTTTATTTCAAGCTCAAAATCAACAGCTGCAACAATTGATGCCAAACGTTGTAGCGCCAGTCACTGGTGCGTCAATTGCATCTGGTCAGTTTGGTAGTCTACGTGGTCAGACCGCAGCAAACAAAGCCATGGCCGATGCTCAGGCCCAACTTGCCTCTCAACAAATGCAGGCCGCTCTTCAAAACCAAGCAACCGGCGTCAATGCTGCATCAACCGCTGGTAACTTAACACAACAGGATATTAAGAATTTACTTGAAGTTGGACAGTATCAACAAGCAGCTCCGTTTATGAATGTGTCTAACTTAGGAAAAGTACTAGGCGGCATTCAAGCTCCAGCTACAGTGTATAATCAAACACAGCTATCTCCCCTCAATCAAATCGGCGGTTTAATTTCTTTACTTAGTGGACCAACTGGTTCCGGCGGTGGTATTTTAGGATCGATCGGCATTAATAAAGGACTGGGTGATTTAGTAAAAGGAATTGGTGGATTATTTACTGGCAGTGGTGGCAGTGGTGGCGGAATTACTTGGACACCAGGATCGAATACTAATGTTCCCGCTAGTGATTTTCCGTCATGGTCTTGGAACGAGTCGTACGATTAATTAGGAAACCAATATGCCAGGATTAGACTACATTCCTCGTTACAAAGATGGTAGCGACGTAGATTCAACAGATACAACTGCTACCCCAACAACTCCCGCCGTTGCTAAACCAGTTGCATCAAAAAGCCCGTACGGATTACCTACACCAACGGGTGCGGTAGGCGTAGACGAAGGTATCTTGCAAAAAATGCAAGAAATGATTGCACAACGCGAAAAACAAAAAGGCGGCTTTATGGAGGCTTTGCGCGACGCGCAGGCTTGGTGGACTGGCGGCGTTGCTGGTCCAAGTGAAGCGCTTGCTCGTCGTGCTAAAGAACGCGAAGAATTTGACGCAACTACATTTGGTATGCGCCGTGATTTAGCGCAGTACCGCGTTGCTCAAGAACAAGCTCGTGCTTTTGACAAGGCTTTATTTGGTGCGACCCCACAACCTACAGCCGCAGTCCAACCCGGTGCAGCACCAACTGCAACAGTTGGTCAACCTCAAGTTGCAGCGGCCCCAACTCAAGGCGGTGGCTTAATAGATTTAGTTAAAGATCCAGGATTACGGCAGTCTATTATTGTACAAGCACAATCTGGTGACAGAACAGGCGCTTTAAAAGCAGCGCAAAGTTATTTAGCAGCAAATGCTAAAGACCCTGATATTATTAGGGCAGCTAATTATTTAGTTAACCAAGGGTTTATTGATAAATCAATGTTGCCACAAATTGTATTAGCACAAATGATTGGCCCGTCGTTTAAACCTGAAGATGTCAGAACAACTGTTGGGGGAGTTCCTGGAACTTTCCAAACCACTCCATTTGCTGAAGTTAGCAAAATTCTTAAACAAACCCCACCTGTGGTGGCTCCTGCCGCGCCGGCCCCAGCAGCACCTACGGCTGCGGCTCCTACCGCACCGGCTCCAGCAGCACCTACAGCTGCAGTGCCTCCTGCTGCCGCTGCTCCTTCAGGTGCAGCAGCCGGCCCACAACCAATTGCTCCAGTTCAACCATTACCCAAAATTGGTCAGGCTCCAGAAGCCCCTGTAGCGCCTGCAGGCCAAGCACCTAGACCAGCTGCTGCGCCAACTATTTCTCCGGTGTCTAAAGAGTCACTTGCTGTTACACAAGCCACTGAAACAAAACGTGGTGAAAAACGAGCTGAAGCATCAGAAGAAGAAAGAAAAGAATTTAAAGCATCTGTATCGTCTAGCGATGTTATAGATAGAAAAGTAATTTCCGATAGAATTGCAACTTTAGTGCAAGAAAATCCAAAGATAGCTGGAGTAATTTCTGATCCAACATTCTTTAATGGTTTAGCTCAATTAGTTAAGTCTGGTATATCGACACCAAAAGGCCCTATTGGTTTAGATGCGATCGAAGACTTTATTTTCAAATCGCTACCTTCTACATCGTTCCCTGACGAAGTACAACGTAAAGAACTCGCTAGCTATCTAGCTCGCTTTGAGTTAATGAACTCTCAGTTAGTTAAAGGTCAAGGTCAGGTTTCAAACGCGGAACGTCAAATTATCCGCGATGCTTCGGTCAGTATTTCTGATCCTGCTGAAGCAATTTACAAACGTGCTAAGATGGTTGCACGTAGAGCAGAACTTGATAGCCAATTAAGCGACATTTATGGCTCTAAAGAGTACACAAACTTTGAAGACTTTAAACGCGACCCCGCTTATAAAGCAGCATTTAAACAATACGAAAATGATTTGCGCGGTATTGTAAACGAAAAAGTTGTTTTGTCTAAAGAAAATATTAAAGCAAATAGAATAAAACAGCCAAAAGCAACACCGGTACCAAAAGATGTGCAAGATATTCTTAAAAAATACCCTGGGAAACAACAGTAATGGATAGAGCACAAATATACGAAGCAATTCGTCAAGCAGATGCGGCTGGTGATAGAGAAGCAGTTATAAAATTAAATGCTTATTTAAAAACTTTAGATGATCAGCAAGTAGTTGACACAGAAAGATCTGGCGTTATGCCGGGTGCGCTCGGCGCTGCTGGCGCTGTGTTTGGTGGCGGTAAAGCATTAGAAGCTGGCGTACGAGCTAAATATCCATATGATGTAAACGCTCCTGTTGGCGCTCAAGCTCCTGCTGAACCTCCTCGTGTTTTTCAATCGCCAGGTCAAGTAGCTGAACGAGTTGGTGCCCCAACTACCCCTGGTGCTCCACCTGTAGAAAAATATGGTCGTGCCATGAATGTGCCCGGTGAGTTTTATGGCGGTAAAGACATGAGTGAAGCGTATAAGAAAATGACGCAAGCTCTTGAGTTAGAAAAAACAACTCCGGGATATAAAGTATTGCCTTCCGGTGATTCGTCTTTATTACTACCAGAAGACGTAGCTAAAGAAGTAAAAACAGAACGTGCAACTGAAGCCGATACTAAAGCAAAACAAGCTGCAAAGCAGCGCGCCGAACGTTTAATGAAAGCTGAAGAGTTGCGCAAAGCAGAAGCAGCTAAAGCTGCCGAAGCAGCTGGTTCGCCTAAAGAAGTAGCTAAACGTGCTGTACAAAAAACTGGAAACGTAATGCACAAAGCTACTTCTGGTTTTATTGCAAATCCATTATTAAGAGCCGCTACTGGGTTTGGTGCCGGATACGGAATTAGTGATGCGGCCCAAAGAGCTCAACAAGGCGATATTGGTCGAGCATTAATTTCAGGAGCTGGCGCTCTTGGGGATATTGCTGCAATGTCGCGTCATCCAATTGCTATGCCTATTGGTGCCGCAGTTGGAACTGCCGCGCCTTTAGTTAATATGTATTTAGATGAGTTAGAGAAAGAAGGCAAACTGCCGTTTGAAGGCTCTTTAGAAAAACTGGAAGAAAAAGCCAAACCTAAAAAGAAAATGAAAGAAGGCGGTTTAACCGCTGCTTGGCAACGATCCGAAGGTAAAAACCCAGAAGGTGGTTTAAACGCTGCTGGGCGCGCTTCTTACAAGCGTGAGACTGGCGGCGAATTGAAACCGCCCGTATCGGCAGAGGCGGCTAAAAAATCTCCAAAGAAAGCGTCACGCCGCAAATCATTTTGCGCTAGGATGAGCGGTATGAAAAAGCGTTTAACTTCTGCTAAAACCGCTAACGACCCAGATTCACGCATCAATAAAGCACTACGTAAGTGGGATTGTTAATCTACTTACGGTAGCGTTTGCCGTACCATCCCTCCGCAGCGAGAGGAAAATCGGGAGCCCACGGCGGTGGCGTAGTCATAATACGGATTACGTCGGCCATTGCGGACTCCCCGTTTTGTTCTTCAACGAGGAGTAAAACTTCATCATGCACACTATTAATGATCTGATAATTAGCCTGATCAAGATGAAGCATAGCATTAGCAAGGAAGTCTCTAGCGGTTCCTTGAACAGCGGATTGGAAAATGCTGCTGCCAATCAACTGGTTTCTAGTCCATTGCCTGCTGTAAGTATTTTGGCTATGAACCGTAACGCCGAACTTTTCGGCGCCCCATGGAGTAGTGACCAACTCGAGCTTTGGCCGCTGCCAACAAATCAATCTGCCACTGGGTAATTTCATCCACAGTGCGTCTTTAGCAACCTTCAAAACAATTTTACGTCCCGCGGCAAACGGATTGCCAGGATGTTCTACTGCCTGAGTAGCAGCCTCTTCACAAGCTCCCCACAGCTCCTTTACTAAAGCATACGACCGTCTGTAATTATCTACCGCGTTTTTGGCTTGCGATTCGTTTAAACGAACTCCCATACCCTCTGCGTATTTGACTAGGCCCTTAGCACCCTGACCAAACATCGCGCCCAAAACTGCCGACTTAGCAACTTGTCTTTGATCCTTCGTAACTTCGTCATACGGGACTCTGTATAGCGATTCGGAGGCAAATGTTTTGTATTCATCTAGTCCTTTCCTGAACATTTCGATTTTGTCTTTTTGTCCCGCAAGCCAAACGCCGACCCTATTTTCGATGGATGAAAAATCGACGTCCACGAAGGTTTGTCCATTTGGCGCACTAATAGCGGAACGCACCAAGCTGGATAGTTCGTCCATCGTACCAATACCTTCCCCAAAAACTTTAGGTATTGCGTGTGCAATCTGTTCATCGCCCAAAGTAGGTCTTGCAATGTTCTGAAGATTAAGTCCACCACGAGAAGCCCAGCGACCAGTACTCGCACCGTGATAAACCAAAGTATTTCTAATACGACCATTTCTCTGAACCTCCAACATCTTAGCGTACTTAGCCACGCTAGTTTGGCTACCTTCCTGGCGCAACTCTAAAGCCCGTTTGATGACTGGGAATATGTTGCACTGCAGCATTTTAGATACGGTTTTCTCGGTTAGATCCGGCATGGGTGCGTGTGGAATCTTTTGATTAATCCACTTTAGCAACTTATCTCTTTCGGATGGTTTGCATCCGGTCAAAGCAACACACTCTTCGTCAATTGCTTTCTGAGCCTTCTCCACCGCTATAACGGCACTCTGGAGCTCTCTAGGGTCCACTGGTACGCCTCTTAAATTGATGCGCTGGGTCAGGGTCCAAACCGCCTGTTCGGCGTCTTCTAGGGGCCTTAAATCGCGCGCCAGAGCCATCTCTGTTCTGACGTCTTGGGCGCAGTAGTCAAAAAGACTCATTAATAAGTCCTTATCGTTGTTAAAGACTCCTTTATGAGGCTTACACAACTTCCTAATTAACAACCCGCCTTTGGTGTCTTTTTTGTGTTCCGCATCCATAAACAAAGCGGCGTCTTCAAGGGATTGGGGGATGTTGTTGGCTGCTGCTACGGCCATGGTATCAACACATTGTTCTAGTTTAAGCGGCGGCCAGCCGTATTTTGGCACGCAGACGCAGTTCCAGATCGCATACTCAAACATGGCGTTCCAGGCGGCTATTTTGCCGCCAGCTTCAACGTGCAAAAGTAGTTCAGCTAACTCGCCGGATCTAGGGGGCGCAACCTTAACGTTATCTGGTGTAGTACCAAACGCTATACACAACACTTCAGTGGATAGGCAGTTAGCGTATTTATCAAGACCAACCTCTGGTAGATCAGCAAAACTACGTGTTTCAAAGTCAATGCTATACATATATGCTCCTTAGGCAAACCAACGTATTGGTAAAAAAGGGGGCCGTACCGCGCCCCCAAACACCACCATGCAAAATATTTCCTGATCGGTAATTTTTTCCTACTTTTGCTAACTTTTTCTTACATTATTCCCGATCGGTAAATTTTATCAATTACCTGTTGCTTCTCACTGTTTGATAAAAACATCCACTTCGTAATCTCATCACTGGTTCTGCTGCACCCAGAGCATACATCTGTTCCGGGTGCGTACTGGCAGATTCCGACGCAGGGTGACGCCACATCCACGCCATGTTCCAGTTTAACAGATTCAGAGGCGGACACAACCATGGATCAGATTTCACACGATCCGGCGCTGCAGGCTAGCTGTTGCGCACCCTCGACGTTATCGGTTACTTCTTTAAATGCGTTCCAATCAATTTTTGGCATTTTAGCTTTAAGTTCATTATACTCTTGTTCAGTGCATTCTTCATACGGCGCTTGACGATAAGTGCCGCCGTCATAAGGCAAATAAGAAACTCCACTAATTTCAGAGAAATGATCCCACGTCCACGCTCCAACACTCGGCCAATCTTTCTCGGCCACTGAGATAGTAACAGAGGGTTTGTGTTCGCACCAATAGCGTTGGTAAGTAAGCCAAAGCTCGAGATGCGAGATTGGCGTAACGTCATCTCGAACCAAACCAGCAGGAGCTTTTTGCGCAAAACTAAATACAGTCGTCTGCGCTGGCTTGTAGACATCATCTTCACTTGGCACTCCTTGACTTACTAAGAACTGTGTAAGAGGGTCTTTTTTATCGCCTCTAACTCGGCGGATATAGTATTTACTATGTCTTGGGTGTATTCCAGATGCGCTATCAACAAGCTGACTGACGGTTCCGGATGGTTTAACGCAAGTGATCGCAGCACTCTTAGGTATTCCGAGCAGAGTTGCGTATTCCTCATTGGTTCTTCGAGCTTCCTCTCGAAGTCGTGATAAGAATGCATTTAGTTTTTCTCCTTGGGTTGTGAGCAATGGGTTGTCGTAAATTCCTGTAAGAGACACTCCCAACAATCTTTCTTCCTCGGTGTTGCGTTGCCACACTTTGCGCAGATACGGAAACTTTGTAAAGGTAGCCTGTATTGTGCCAAGGATCGAAGCAATTCGTACTTTTCTAAGAAGCGTTTCTTCGGTGTCATCATATCTTACCACCGCCTCAGTAAGGTTGCAAAACTGATAGGGCCTAAGAATAATCTCACTGCACGGATTCGTACCAAACTCGAAATTTGGATCTCGGTGTCCATATTTCGATACCGTTTTCTTAGCTGCCTCACGATTAAAGATCCCACGCTCTCCCGAATGCGAGTTGTATAGGGATAGCCACTCCTCCATGAACTTACCGACCGTTGGAGTCTCGTTATACACCGCGGAGTTATTCGCAAGCGCACGGTGCGGCGCGGTCTCCCACCAGGGTCCAGCCTTTGCATGACGAATCCTTTCATCATCAAGATCAGATAACGAGATCATTGCCGAGCGGCGAACGCCGCCCACGACAACAACCTCACCAATTTTACACATTAAGTCATGGCACTCTAATGAATGCAAACGACGGCCAGCAGCATGTTTAAACGTGTTCACTGTAAAGTTAAACAGATCAATTAATGGTTCCGGCCCGGAAGCTCTTCCACCAAATGTTTTGAGTCGCGCTCCCGCTGGTCTAACTCCGCTGACGTCCCACTTAGGGATTTCGCCTGCGTAGAGGTGGGCGATGAGTAAACGTAATGATTTTGCCCAGCCTTCTTTGCTGTCGTGTACGACGATGGTGTGCTCTGAATCAAACAAAGTTTCTGGCACTTCGGGCAGGTTGTTAACATACTTGGATTCAACTGAGAATCCAACGCCAGTACCGCAGAGCAAGATGAACATGGCTTCGTCAAAGGACTTGGGGTCATCCACTGGGAGATACGAGCAATTATAGACGCAGGTGTTATCACGATCGGCTGCCTTTCCAGACGTCATCAACGCACGCATTGATGGCATCAAATCTAAATTATGGATTGCATCAAAAATTTCATTCTTTAATTCTGTGTTACTTTGTATAGCTGGGGTGCGACTGAAAATATATTCTACATAACGATTTACAGTTTCGGCCCATGTCTCTCTGCGTTGCTTTTCATCAATAAAACGTGCGTAACGACTGGCGGCTATATATTCTTGATACTGATCCATTTATTATTCTCTATGTTATATGGGTTGATGAAAAAGGGAGGCCGCAGTTTCTGCGGACACTCCCCGGACTACTGTACTACTTAAACTGCGAAATCTGCTGCAGCGGTTGTTGCACCGCCTAACTTCTCACCGTCTTCAAGTTTCTGAACATTGTTTAAACCGCATGCAATCCCTTTAGAACCTTGGGCGTTGTATGGGTAGAACGTAATCGATGCACGACCGTAGCAGCCGCTATAGAACTCGTTTTGATCCAAGATTGGATTGAGATCTGCGTCTACAACACCAGGCTTTTGTGCTGAGTTGGCATTGATAAAATAGCTACCTGCATATGCTGGATCGTCTTTCTCTTCGTCGCCATCACGCAAGCCGCCTTTTAGACCTTTGGGGACTGCGCCACCAAAGTAACTAGCAGAGGCTGCTTTGGCTTCTTCAAAAGCCTTTTGCAATTTGCTAATTGTTTCTTTGTCTGATTTAGGAATGATGATGGAAACAGAGTACTTAGGTGTGCCGCCCTCAACAGATGCTTTGGGAGAAAACACATTGGCGTAAGAAAAACGAACTTTACCTGTTACAACTTTGACTTTAGTAGTTTGAGTCATATATTACCTTTTTAACGTTAGAACTGGACTTCAATAGGGGCCAGCTCGTCTACCCTTTGCTAATGATACTAATGCAAAATATTGCTAGTGTCAATTTCACAATGTGACAAACTACGCATCGTAGAATATGCCATGTTTTTCTAATGCTTTTTTCATGGCAAGTGCTTGAATAAAATCAGATAAAAATTCTGGTTCGTACAAAATGTCTGGGTCTTCAGCCACTGTTTCCACTACATTTTCAATTGAGTCGCGGAGCATATTGATTTCCTCATGTTTTCCGCTACCCGGCAAACCATCAAAGTCTTTTATAAACTTTTCAATAAGTAAATCCGGAATATCAAATTCCGAATTGTAACAAATTACTTTCATGTGGCTTCCTTATATTTTTTATTTTACCACTAGAAGGATCCCCGCATTCCCTATGGCATAGCCAAGAAACATAATTCCTTGGCCTGTTGCCCCCTTCATAAATTGATCGACAGATACGGCTAGGTATACAAGCCCCATTGCGCCTACTAACCAAGTGCTCATGTAAAGTCTCCGGTTGCAGTTTCTTTAACACGAACTAATTTTGGTTGTCCTTCTGGTCGTTGAATTAAAGTGCCAAGCCAATTAATAACTTGGCCTTTGCCCCCAAGTTTTTCTAATAACGCTACTGACTTTAACTTACGTGGTTCCCAGATTTGTTCTTCCGCTAAACCTTTTTCTTTTAGCACTTCCGCTGCAAGTTGTTGGTCTGCTATTTTGCGGTGCGTCATAGATGTAGCCAATTTAAAACCAACTGGCACTATGTTTTCGTTTATTGCTTTGTTTAAAGCATATTCCTCAACGTCACTAACCCACTCGCGTAGATCTTGTGCCTTAGCTAAAACGTTACTTAACTCTTCTTCTGTGAGGAGCGGCGGCTCTTTGAACTCTTGCTTTGCGAGTTCTGTGTTGAAATCAGCGCGGGCCCTGCACGTCGCTTTGGCGCGGCAGAACTGGCAGTGGTCGCCTGGGAGGAACTCTCCTGCACCGGACCACGCTTTCTTGGCTTTTGGTTTGACAAAGTACGTTGCCCAGTCGACCAATTTTGAAACGCTGGTTCCATCGGTACTGATGCTGTCAAGTCTTGGTTGGTGGATCGTGTATTCGACTTCTTTGATGTCTGGGTACTCTTCTTTGAACTTTGCCCACGCACCAAGGGCGTAGAGGCGGAGTTGCGTGTTGTCTTGCGCGGAGACCGGGACACCTTTTCCAAACTTGAGGTCGATGACGCGAATGGTGTGCTTAGAAAGTATAACCACATCGGCTGTACCAAAGCCGTCAGGAACCCAGTCAGAGAAGTCCACGCGTTGTTCAAAAAGCGGTATATCGCCTTCACCGATCTGGGATCGTACATAGAGGACGTAATTGTCGACGTATTCTTCAAGTTCTTGATTGTAGTAGGCATTTTTGTAAATCTCCGTAACTTCTGTGTCATAGTCTGTGTGTGCTATCTGGTTGAAATGTAAGCGTAATTTGATTTCGGCCAATGAATGGGCTAGCGTGCCTTCTTGACTGAAGTCAAATGAGCCTGGGGCTTTTTTTGGTTCGGGGAGGGTTGCTTCTAGACGGGCGCTTGGCGTGCAAGTTAACCAACGTTTAGATGCTGAGGCGCTGAGAAGAGCGTGTGCGGTCATGGTATTCTTTCAATTCTGTTTGTCGTATATATACTAATGCAAAAATTTAGGCCCCGCAGGGCCTTTTTGCTACAAAACTGAAAAAATATTTTGCTAAGTTTTAAGGGCGGAAATTAATTCTGATATTTCTTTTTGGAAATCGACCTTTACTTCTACCTTTGCGTCGATTTTGGTGTCTCTGGTTTCTCGGTAGTCTTCTTGGAATTGGCCCCGTAACGCTATTTCCACAAGACGGCTATTAAAAGCCTTGTTGTTTACGTTGGCAAGGATTTCGCGTTCCCAGTATGCTTGGCTATGGGTTACTGCGGTTGATAAAGCGTCAGCAAAGTCTGGGTGGTTCTTTTTCCAGGTCTCAGCTACGCTTTTGTTGATGCCGATGTCGGCAAACATCATTTTTTGGGACGCGCCTTCTCGGCCTAGCTCGATCATACGATCGCACATCCAGGATTCAAATTTATATTTTGACTGAGGTTTTTTGGCTGTCATTACTTTTTAGCAGTCTTTGCAGACTCTTTAAATGCCTTTGAAGTTGGGGCACCGGGGGCGCCGGGTTTACGCATTTTTTCGCCAGATCCTTGCTTGATACGTTCACGTTTAGCATGTATATTGGCATAAAGTCCAGGTTTAGTTGCCATAAAATAACCCATAGGTTAAGCACCACAGTTCTAAACTTAACTTATAGGTTATGAATAGAGCTATGGGTGCGAGTGATAAATAGAAAAGTTCGCGTTTAGAAAACATATTCATAAAGTCGGCACTTATTAATAAATACCGACAATTTGTATCAGAATACAGCGGTGATCCTGTTGATGCGCTTAACGCCATCCACGAGCTGGGTCTCAACTGCGTTGCTGATGAACTTGTTCATCTCGATCGCGTTGTCAATGATCTCGTGCATTGATGGGAACTTGGGGGCGTGCTCAAGCAGTTTTTTACCTGCCTCATCGGCCAATTCCCAAGCCTTTAACTGGGCGTTGTATTGCTCGGTCAAGAACTCTTTGGAAGTCTTGAGTAGGTCGTAACGTAATTCAAATGGGTTCATATAATTCTCCTATGTGTATGTGTGTAAATAGGGGGATGGAGCGCCTCCCGGCGAGTCCTATTCTACCCCTATAACTACTAATGCAAAATCTACTTCTTTTCCGCCCCATCCGGTTTAATAATGAGTCTGTCACGTTCTTCGGCCCGGGCCTTGGCTTCCTTCAGGGCTTCGTTAATAACCATCCGGGTCATTGTGGCGGCCAGTTCCTGACGTTTCTTTTCCACGGCGTCCTCAATTTCGTTGCGAATACCGGCCCGGTTTAGCAGGTCTTTAAGATTCATTCTTTTGAGCCTCCGCTACGGCCTCTAAACTTTTGCGCGCCTTTTCTACCTGTGGGCCGGCCTGGTTCTGGATCTCATTGATAAATCCAACAACTTGGATAAATGGCATTTGTGCCAAAATATTAAGCAGTGAGTTAACATCTTTAACAGAAAACTCCAGCGTCACATTAAAATCATCGAGTAGGTCTTTTACTTTATCGTTCACAATACAACTCCTTTTCGTTTTTTTAATTTTTGTGGGTCTGTGCAGTACTCATTTAATTCCAGTACTTTATTTAATCCTTCGTTGACGCGATTGATTCGCAGCTCGTGCATCGTACGTAGGCCGTGCAGAATATTCCACACCTCGTCTTCTGTAAACGCTTTTGGTCCATCGATGTGCTGTTGCAAAAACAAATCGATGTCTTCGCAGATATTATACAAGCGCATAATATCTTGCTCTAGCTCAAATCTATCGTAGCTGCTGCTTAGCATATTTCTTTACCTTTTTATCAAAGTCGTATATGAAATATTGGCCGACGTGGGTAAGAGATACGAGCATTTTTTCAAAATGTTCTAGGTCTTCTTTTTGCCAACTCTTTAATTTTTTTGTTGCTTTTAACCGTTTTACATCTTGTTGCATAGTTGTAATTGAATGCAATAAGTTTGCTTCCATAATTGTGTCAACGGTTTCCCAATCAACTATAATTTTTAATCCTTCTATCATACAAAATATCCAGCTATTGTTAACAAAGCGCCTAACAAAATAATGCCGTCAATGACAATTTTTTTCCAAGGCATGCACTCCGGTTTAAAATTTTCAACTACGACATAACACAGTATGCCAGTGATTAGTAATGTAACTCCAATACCTGTAATCATTTTAATCTCCTTGCGATCTCTCGCTCAATGTACCACTTTGCTTTACGCAGATCTTCAATTGCGTCATTTTTTAAATCGGCGCGCCAAATATATTTTACGGCGTTACCTAAACAAAAACCCATATGTTCTGTAATTTGTATGCAATCTATTCCGCTTGGATGAGAGGTATAATGTTTTGGGCTATTTACTGAGTCGTTCATTTCGCATTTCCCATAAATGTTTGTGTAATGTGTTCACTTCTTCTGTAGTTTCGCATTGCCAAAGACCCATAAGTTTTTGAAAACGTTTGTCACTTAAATCTACGTCTTCCACACTCATAAGTGTTTCCATCATGTAGCGGCCGTCGTATAAATACTCAATAACAAAATGGCTCATAAACCTAATTCCTTCCTAATCAAATCAACACCCTTAGCAAAATGATAGCGCCAATATTTTTCAGTTACGCAAATATCATTATAAGTCAGACCATCTAAAAATGCTTCGATAATAAACTGTTGTTTTGGGGGCAAGCGCTCCGCAATTAAATTACGAATATCTGCAATATCATCTGGTTCCCAAGGTAGCCAACCCTCAATTAGCGCAGATGAAATGCCTTCAGATTCATCTTGTTCAATTGGATCTGGATCCTCATCAGATAGGCGTGGAGCCGTAGCTTTAATTTTATGTGTTGTTTTCATAATGCGGTATTAAAAATAGCTGCTGCGTAAATGTTCCCCATACCAGCGGCCAAACTCATTAGTAGGCCTTCTGGTGCGGTTGTATCTTTTGATATAAATGTATTATCGTCTTCTGTTCTGTTTTTAATTCCGGGTATGATTCCTTTTTTAATATCGTCTAGTATCAAACCCGTTTCTAATAGTCCGCTTGCGGCAACTGTGTGTCCGATGTGTTGCTTGTATGATGTAGCGATAAACCCGCCGCGTAGTGTTTCTAATAGCGCGTGCTTCTCAGACTGATTATTAACCGAAGTACCAGTACCATGTGTTTTTACAATCTTAATGTCTTCGGGTTTGCATTTAGCTTGCGTAATCGCACCCACAATCGCACGCTGATATCCTTGTCCGTCAGGCCGTTGACCGATTGGATTGGATAATTGCTCAGCCGATACCCACACGCCTTTTAATTCGGCCTCTGGTTTAATGGCATTCTTTTGCACGGCACGTTCCGATTCAAATATTGCTAACCCGGCGCCCTGACCAATAATGAACCCGCTGTTTTTGCTATCAAACGCAGATGGAATGCAGCCGGCTTCTTCATCTTTTAATAAAAGATTCGCGTTAGATTGACCAAAAAATTCTAATGTTAATTTAGACGTTGGGTCTTCCAGAGCCAATACAATAACCCTATCAAACCCCATATTGTTCATTAAATTTTGAACATCCATCATAGCTTTGATGCCAGTAGCACAAGCACTGGCATCAGTGGCCACGTAGTCATACGCCTCAAACATTGCTGCCATGCGGCCGGCAAAAATATTTGTCATCGATAATATGCCGAGCTTAAATGTGTAATCTAATTCGCTTGGTTTGCTTTCGTTTTTTGCTTTTCCTCCAGCCCAACCTTGCGATCCAGCGGCTAATAAAAAACCGGTCTTACCTTCCACTGGATTGTTTTTTACATAATCAACAATTTCTTTAGTCGCCACGCGGTTTGCCATCTCATGCGGCACGTAAGACAAACCTGTCTTTACTCTGGCGTAAAGCTCTGGCATCCAGTGTACTCGCTGAGGATAAATTAAATCACCTAGAACTTTGGTGTTTGTTGTAGATAATGTTTTGTATTTTGTAATGTAAATTTTCATATCAAAACATAATATTATCTAGTGCTTCTTTAACTGACTCTGGACGTTTTGTTGCTATTGATTCATACATTTCAAAAAATTGACGTGGTGTTGCGGGTTGCAGCTCTTTTGCTTTTTCTTCTGATACGCCATAGATCTCTGAGAAATATACTGAGATCATAATAATATCTAGACTGTCAATACCAATCTCTCCAATCGGGTCGTCTAATGTTTTAGCGCCTACAGTCTCCCCACTGGCGGGGCGCGCGTGTTTTACAATTGCGTTAAATAGTTCTAGTTTGTCCATGATCTCTCCTATTTCATACTAATGCAAATTTTAGGTCGTCGAGTAGCGCTTCCTGTAAATTTATTTTGCCGTCTAACACCTGAACCACGCGCTCGTCGATGCTTCCGGCCACGGTAAGATGGTGAATAATGACAGGCTTTTCTTGGCCCTGCCGGTAGATCCGCGCGTTGGCCTGAATATAGTTTTCTGAGGACCAGGGCAAATCAAACCAAACCGTCTGCGCTGTGTCGCCAACGTTGCACTGTAGGTTGAGTCCAATACCACCGGACTGTGGGTGCGCAAGCAGCATGGGTATGCGCCCGGCGTTCCACTCACGGATCTGATCGGCTGAGTCGCGGAGCTCTACGGCCTGCGGGAAAGTTTTTTTAATGCGCTCGAGAGCGTGTTTAAAGTGGTAGAAAACCAGAACGGGCCCGCTAGCCTCTTCCATGATTGATTCGAGGTACTCCAATTTAGCATCGTGCACAGTTTGCCAATCACCGTCGGCGTCATAAATTGCACCCGATGTGAATTGTAGGAGTTTGCCTGTGAGCGTTGCCGCCGTCGCTGCCGTAATAGTTTCGTTACCAATTTGGGTCACCATATCCTTTTTCAATGTATCGTATTGTGTACATAAATGTGACGTTAAGTACACTTTATGATACGTTAATGTTACCTTAGGCAGATTTAAGTAGTCTTCTGCCTTGAGCGAAAAACAAATATCACTAATCTTATCTTTAATTACTTTCTCTGCCCCGGGTTGTAGTTTCCAGCTATACACAACGTGTGTATGCCGGTTCATTTTGTCCGGTGCCAGGTACTTTGCCCTAAACGCCGTTAAGGTAGTTTCCAGGCGCTGCCCCAAATCCAATATACCGACCTGTGACCAGAGATCTGGCATGCCCTGAGGGGTGGGGGTGCCAGTCAAAATTAAACGCCTCTGGAAGCCCTTTAAATGCTTTTTAAGGGCCTTAAAACGCTTAGTGCTAGGATCCTTAAACCGGCTAGACTCGTCAATCACCAAATTGTCGAACTTTACGGGCTGTTCCAGCAGCCAAATCAAGTTCTCGAGATTGACTACGAACACGCTCGAAGAACTCTTCAACGCTGCCAACCGTTGACTTGGCGTGCCCAGTATCTTGGCTATCTTTATGTGCTTGAGGTGCTCCCACTTCTGCGTCTCGGTATCCCATACCGTCTCCGCTACCCTCTTTGGCGCTACGATAAGAGTTTTCCCCTTGAGTTGCTCCGCGATAATCGTTAGCGTCGTCGCTGTCTTTCCAAGTCCGGGCGGTAGGAAGAGCGCTAGATTGGGTATCGACTCGGCCTGTTTGATCAGGTCCTGTTGATACTGATGTAACTGATTTCTCTTGAGCATCTTCTATTCCTTTTACCATTGCTTTTAAAATTGGCAACATTATTTCTGTGCCATATTCTGCCAGTGCACAATTTACAGCCCACAAAACTACCCTAGTATTTTCTTCAGTATACGGTTTTGTTTTATCTATTCTGTCTAAAGATGGGGCGTCCCAGCGTCTTGTGTGATATTCAGTTGTTGGATTTAAATTAAAAGCAATTCCCGTAATTTCGCATGTACCGTTTTCTAAACGTTGATTTACCCACTCAGTGGTAAGTTGCATATCAACGTTTTTTGATTTACATCTCGCTCTGGCATTACTAAGTAAAGTAACTGCGCGACCCCAAGTTGTTTTTTTATACTCTATTGAGTATCCCATTAATAAAATCCTCTACGTCTTCTTTACTTCGTAAAATATGCACCGGAAACCCGGCCTCCCCAAGTTGGTCAAACACTAGTTGTTGTCTCTGACTTAGTGTCCCCGTCTGGGTTTTTAGTTCTACGAACATTACCTTTTCGTTTAGGATTATGATTCGGTCTGGCACTCCCGTTATCGTGCTCTGCCATTTGAATGAGAGCCCCGATGATTGCTTGATTCGTTTCGTCAGGTGTTTTTCTATTTCTTTCTCTAGCACGCTCACGTTTGTCTTCCTCCGTTGCATAAGCTGCAAACACTTGTTTAAATAAATATTCTGTGAAATACGCTCGAGACTCGTCGCCAATTTTTGTTTCATCTTCGCCAACGTGCTCAAATACATGCGTAACCGTGTGAACTGTTTCGTGAACAATGACACCAAGGCGTTCTAACGAATCCATTTTTGCCATCTCATCCATATTAAACACAACCGCAATTAGTACGTTTTGTGTACCTTCTTGCTGAATATGATGCGACTCTGCTACGCCAACATCCAATGCTGAATGGCGAGTAGTTATTTTGGCATCTTTAACTGCTTGGTTAAACGCCTCTTCGGTAAAGCAAATCTTCACTTTGTGTTCAAAGTAGCCAGTATCTGCCACGTAATACGGTTTTACTTTTTTAGAAGTCTTTTGTACCATGGCTTTTTCTCCGATTCTATGCCCATTTTAATTAAATTAATTACTGCCATTTCTACCAATTTGGCATGCGTGTAAGGATTCATGTCTAACTTACAATCGACTGAGCCATCGGGATTTTCTTTTAGCTGAGTCAGTCTAAATTCAATCTCTTTGTTCGGCATGTCCTCCGGTACAACTGCCGTCTTTGAACCAGAGCTCTTGCGCTTGGTTGATGTAGTCTTTGAGCGTGTCGCCATTTGTTTCTTTCCTTTTAAATATTTGATCCCAGTTATTACGGTACTCATCGGTTACTTTCTTTTGATTTTCGTTCATTTAATACCATGCGCTTTCTCTATTGCTCTGCCAAAACCAAGGACATTTGATTCACTGGCATATTGAGTTTCAATAAATTCTTCATACAAAACCATTATTTCCTCATTACTTAGCGGCTTTGCTTTCCATAGCATCTTGCGTACGTCCAATCCTTTGTACACCGGATTAGTGCGCGGCGTAATTACCGCGTCCTCGTAGCCCGGATGATATGGGGCTTCTTCTACTAATTTGTTCATTCTATTTCCTCGTACCACATGCGGGCATAAAAATGTTCTCCGTAGCTGTCAATCATTTTCTTGGGGTAGCCATTTTGTGATAGCCACTCTAAGACATTATCTACATCGTCGGGAATCTGTTTTGGAAAATCAAACAGCCATCCTTTTGGCGGGTCGATCATTTTTACTTTCATACTCTAAACCTCCGTGATGGTTTCATTCTGCCAAACTGAATCAACATTTTTAGCGCGGTTAGTCGGCCGAACGTTTGATTGCGCCACCCTTGCGCGGCTCGTCGGTGCATTTGGAGGCGAGTTCTTTTATGCAGAACTGGCTTGCCCTTTGGATCAACAAAGACGTAACGGCGCGATCCCACTCCGCCAAACACTGTCGTGAAGTCGTTTCTAAGAGTCGTTTTCTTAAATCGGAACTTTTCATTTAGCATCTTTTTCTTTCAGCATAGCTTGTGCGTATTGCCATGCCATCTTAGCGGCTACATCTGGATTGCGTTCTTGTAAAGTCAAACCTATGAGCGCCATGCCAGCAAAAAACATTAACTGATCTTCTTTCTCCATCAATATACCTCTTGACTAAACGTTTCTACAGACTCGATATACTTTTGTGCCTTCGTGTTTAAACGAACTCCGCGATAGATCGGCACACGGTTGCCGTTACTCTTATCTTCACCGGCACTGACACGGCGCTCTTGCGTCGCCGCTAAAAACCGCCGTTTAAACGCCATCTCTGTACCGGGCGGCAAACTCTTCTTAATTGCCCAGTGTTTGAAGCATGTAAACACATCGTCCTTCGGCACACTTGCGTTCGGTTCAAACACCAACGTATCTTCGACAAACGCACCAATCGGATTGCCAAGTTCGGTCATCAAGTCCAACAACTCCCTACCGCTCTTTGGTTGTATAAAGTGACCGCCGCGTGCTAACCTACGATCAAGACCTTGCATCGCCCAATTAAAAATACCAGCTAGCTCGGTTGATAGTTTTTGGAATAGGTTAGTGTCTTCCTGATCATAAAACGATTTATACATTTTAAGCACCAGCATACGCCCTGTGAGTGCGTTACTGTTCTCAGTCAACTGCAACACCTCGTTTGAATAAACTATGATTCGGGTGGGGAGGTAGCCGCTCCACGCTTCTTTATTCTTTCGATTAACGGTGACAGTATCACCACCCACAATACGCAACAACTGACTAACAACAGCGCTACGATTGCGGTCAGGAGCCCGAGCATCAGTAAATGAGGCAAGGGGTTTTCCAAGCCAGGGTTGTAAGCCAAATGTATCACAGAGTTCCTCCAGTTGTGGCGCAACGGTATTGTGCTGACCGAATAGGCTAACTAACACTTTGTTGATCGTGCCTTTACCGCTACGTCGCGGACCAATAATGTTAAAAAACTTTTGTTGACGAGTATCACCAGACAAAATGTAACCAAAGATTTCCT
>CAZHPL010000008.1:20032-30536 GCA_964534495.1 uncultured Lishizhenia sp. | reverse complement strand
TTCGTTTCAGCAAAAATGTAAAACGAGTGTTTTGCGTACCGCAGTAGTTCTGACGGATACAGGTGGTTCAATGGATAAAATGTTGGGGCCTGTAAAATTGGGAATCGGTTCGGCTCTGGGTGATGGCAAACAACACATGCCGTGGATTCATGTGGAAGACATTTGCAACATGTATATTTTTGCGATTGAAAACCAATTGGAAGGAACCTATAATGCAGTAGCAGATTGTACGCCAAACAAAGACTTTATGCGTCAGTTAGCTAAGACGGTAAAAAGACCTTTCTTTTTTCCAGCCGTTCCCGCTTTTATTTTGAAATGGGTTTTGGGTGAAATGTCAAGCCTAGTGTTAAGTGATTTGCAAGCTTCGAACGAAAAGATAAAATCAGCGGGCTTTACCTTTCGTTTTCCAAATTTAGAGGAAGCCTTAGAAAATTTGCTTTTGGATTAATTACCGCAAAATTAAAATCAATCAATCGGTTTAAAAGCTAAAAGACACGTAATAAGTTTCCGTAGTAAAGTGTTTTTCCACTCGTACTTTCCATGAATAATTCAGTTACTTCCGTTGTTTTTTCAGGAAAATAGGTGCTTGCTAATTCGGAGATTAAGCTAAAATCAACTGTTGGAGAATAGGTGTTTAATATCAAAAACCCATCTTCGTCTAGTACACTTGCCGCTTCGAGCATCAACTCATCGATTTTTTCTTCCAACTTCCATTTTTCTCCTTTCGCTCCAACACCCCAAGCAGGTGGATCCATGATAATACCTTTGTAGGTGCGCTCTCTTTTTGATTCACGTTGAATGAACTTTAAAGCATCTTCATGTACCCAGCGAATATTGAGTAGGCGAGAGGACTCCATGTTTTCTTTTGCCCACGAAATAATGCTTTTGGATGCTTCCACGTGAAAGGTATCCGCACCACGATTACGAGCAACGCAAGATGCAGCACCTGTATAAGCAAACAAATTCAAAAAACGATCTTCCGCTTGTAACTTATCATTAATGAAATCCCAATTGGAACGTTGTTCAGGAAACAATCCCAAATGTTTGAATCCAGTAAGACTCAACTGAAATTTTAATCGTTGATAGGAAATGGTCCAGTTTTCGGGTGCGTCTTTTTTAAGACGTTTCCATTTCCCTTGTTGTCCTGTGTTTTCAATAAATTCCCAATGTGCTAAATTCCGCCATTCCGTAAAAGGCATTCCGCTATGAAAATAGGCTTGAACTTCGGGACGTATGGTGATGATTTTACCCCAACGTTCTAATTTTTTTCCTCCTCCGGCATCGATTAACTCATAATCTGCCCAACCTTCTGAATATGTTCGTGGATTTTCCAAGCGAGTGATTAACGCATTTTTGGTGTTTTCTTTCTTCCACCCATCATTTGCGCCATTCGCATTTGATTTTTAGAAGGCGCCATCTGCAATTGTTGTTGCATCATTTTGATTTGATCGCGCATCATGCCGTTTTTGTCCATTTTCTTAGCCTCAGCCAATAAGGTAAGCGCTTCTTGCTTGCGTCCAGATTGTGCACAAATTCCAGCTAAATGCAAACGTGCAACAGCATTATCTTCTGCTTGACGTAAGCCTAGTTCCATTGCTTTTCGCAACAATTGTTCGCTTTTCGCAAATCCCATTTCTTGAGATCCCATTACTGCTTTTAGATATAAAACATACGCATGCTGACTTTTCGGTAAAAATTGTGGATGCGTAATACGATTGATGTATTTCTTAGCCTTATCCGTATTGCCCATTCGCATTTGATTTAAAGCCAAAATCATGTTTTCATTTCTGAAGAACGAAAGAATGATTAAAGCCGTTACGAATAAAAAGGTGATTCCCCAACCCCAATGTCCAGAGACGAACAAATAAGTGTTAAATCCAAGCGCCAATACAGCCAGCGAAATACGAATAATAAAATTTACCATTTTTCTATAATTTTTCTAAGTAATTCGAATTAGTCAATTGTAGCAATACACTTCAATTCAATAGCAATCGGTGTTGGTAATGAATTGATTTCAACGGTTGTTCTACAAGGTTGATTGTCTTTAAAATATTCAGCATACACGCGATTGTAAGTATGAAAATCACGTTTCATGTTCACTAGAAACACTGTTACATCCACCAGTTGATCCCAACTTGAACCAGATTCCTCTAAAATCACACGTACATTATCGAATACACTTCTGCATTGTGCCTCAAAATCAAACGCAATAAAATTCCCGTTTTTATCCAATTCCAAACCTGGAACGGCAGAATCAGTTGCATCTGAACCTGCTGTGCGCGGCCCAACACCTGAAAGGAACAATAAATTTCCAACGCGACGTGCATGAGGGTATAATCCTACGGGTTTCGGAGCTTTGTTGGTTGAAATACGACTTGCTTCTGACATGCTGAATTTTTGTGCAAATATAATACAAACCAAAGGAATCAGCTTGTCTATTCAACAATGTAGCCGTAATTATCTGATAATGTGAAAAAAGCCTCGTTTTACACGTTTAGGTTCCAAAACAGGATCTGGATAAAAGATGAACCAATATACGCCATCCACACAATTGAAAGCATCATAGTTGTTTCTGTAACCTCGTTCGTCCAACATGACATTCCCCCAGCGATTCAGAATTATTAATCGATTACTATGATAAGCAAGCGCTTCTTCTAAATAAAAGAAATCGTTAATGCCATCATTGTTTGGCGTAATCACATTCAAAAGCTCTCCGTTGCACGTCAATGGCGCGATAAAAACAGTATCGGTTTGTTGAACACAACCCAATGGACTTGTAACCGTTGCCGAATACATACCGGGTGAAGAGGTCACTAAAAATGGTCCCGTTAATGATGTGTCGTTCCATTGAATGGAGTAGTCTGTTGGCGAAACAAAAATCCGTACAGGCATATTTCCGTCCACACAAACTACAGAGTCCGTTGCGGCAATCGTTGGGTTAAAACTACCATCTTGAATCGTTATATAAGCTGGATGCTGAAACGAACAAGCTTCCAAAACAACCCAATATTGACCAGGTTGATTGACAACAACATCATTGTGTGTAGAATCGCCATTGAACCAATGAAAAGAGGTTAGATTCCCAGTTTGTAAATGAAGGGTTGCAGAATCTCCTTGACACAAAAATGGAGGAGCTTGAACGCTGTAAGTTGGAATACCTGACAATACATCAACATCGAGTTGCGTAAATGCAAGTGGACAAACCGTATTTTGATAGGCAACCAAAAAAGTAGTATCGTTTTGAACATTTTGTATAGTCAATTGACTACTGGTTTGCAAATATGTAGTGTCTTGGTCATACCAATTTAGTGTGTAATTGCTTGAATTGGTAAATACAACAGAATCACCGGCACAAATGGTTACATTTGCTAATTCGGGCGGACTTGAACCATCAACAATTGAAACATGAACCACATTCGTTGTTTCTTGGCACCCATAATCATTCATAACAGTCGCAAAATAGTCTCCAGGTGAAGAAACAGTAATAGTATTCGAACCTGCTTCACCTGTATTCCAACTGTAAAAATAATTCGGATAATTTCCTGTTATGACAGCACTTTGACCAAAACACAATAAGGTGTCAGTCGTTGTAATTAGTGGAGTAAATGATCCATCAGCAATCACGATTTGTTCAACGGTAGTAATCCCACATTGTTGAACACTTACACCATAGGCTCCTGGTTGGTTGACGGTCATAATATCGGTGTTCATATTTACCGGACTCCATTGAATAATTGGATTTCCTGTATAAATCACTTCTATCGTTATTGTTTCATTGCTACATATATAGTTTTGAGGATAAACTACCACGCTAGGTGTTTGGTACTCTTTCAGCTCAAAGGGAGGCGTTGTAATTTGACATTGGTTTTGATCGACTAAATGACAATAATAAAAACCTTGATTGGCACCGTAACATTGATTAATAACGGATAATTGATTACCATCTGGACCAATCCAATTGTAGGAAAGATAACTATTTGCTAAGTGCATCAGCATCGAATCATTTGGACAAATAATTTGACTCGCAGCTTGAATGCTTGGCACGTGAACTGTATCAATAAAATGTGAAGCGTGATAATGCGCATTGCAACCCGTAATTGTATCTATCCAATAACCAGAATACGTGTACGAGCCTTGTCTGTCAACTAAAACACTATCTTGGTCTGCACTCATCCATTTTATTCCTGGACCTGACCATGAACAAACGGGATTTGTGGGAGTAACAACTAAGTAGACGTTTTGATTATTGTCACAAACTAAACTCGGCCCAGTTATTACACCACTAATGGAAGCATCTGGATAAATATTAATGTAATACGCATGTGAAACTACATAACGCTGTGTGTCAACTGCACAATTATTTTGATAGCCCATTAGGACTTCCACTTCTATGTTATACCAACCAGAAGCAGTCGGATGAAAATGAAACAATTCACTACCACCACCAGCATATTGACCATTAAGCTTCCACAGAATACTTATTTTGGGGTCAGGCAAATGAATGTTAACATCAATTGATGGATTGGTAATGGAATCAAATGCAAAGAAATAGGCATCTTCTGATTGACAAATATTTATCGTGTCGCCGATATCAGGAGGATTATATTGAATAAGTCCTAATTGAATCACAGGAAGGTTTTGAGGGGTATAAATTTGCATTCCCCCATGGCCAGTATTTGTGCATAATCCCCTTGTAACAGTAACATAATATCCACTCGTATGGTCTAGAGTGTGCGGCCCAAGACTTATGTCTGTTGTTGAATCATTGTGATACTGAAAAGTACATCCTGCACATAGATTACTAAACATAATGTTTACAGTATCTGGCTGACAAAAGAAATATTGATAATAACTAGGTCCGGGTTGATTTACAGCCAGTCCAATATCGTCATTCATAATCGGTAAAGGAGGAATCGTTTGCTGAACGGAAAAAATACTGTCCGTGCCACTTGAACAGCCGTCTAAACGAGTATTGGTGACATAAAACAATCCCGTTTGAGCGATGTCAATGTAATCACCTGTACCTCCAGTATTCCACAAGTAGGTATATGCAGGTCCATAGGTTGGATAAGTTTGAGGATTACAATACAAGCGATTATGCATACAGTAAACAATTGTGTCTGGGTTGCCAGGAATTGGAGTTCCTGTTTGAGGATCAATTTGCATTTCCAACGAGTCACTTGGCGCATTCACGAAATAATTGTAGTCTCTAATTTGAGCGTTTAAATACTTTATTAAATAGGAGTTGCGGTTGTTTGTACCAGTATAAGTATTTGAAGTGAACCCGGTAGTTAACTGATGGTTATACATTGGATTTGTTGTCAATGTAGATATGAAATTTGTTTCATCTGCCACGTTCAAATTGCGCGCAAATGACCCACAAATTAAGGGGTTTTCTATTTGTTGAATGGCTATTCCTTGTCCTTCATCGTCGTCTTGTCCTCCGTATTGTTTGGCGTAAATTTTTGTGCCTGCATCACTCACTTTCAAAAGATACGAATCCCTAAATCCAACAGCATTCCACAAACCACGATTTAATTGGTGATATTCTGTTAAACCGCACTTGAAAAACCCTGTAATATAAAGATTGTCCACATTGTCAATGGCTAGTGCACGTGCGGATAATTCGTTATCAGAGCCTAAACTGAATGCCCAATTAAATGAACCGTCGTTCTCTGTTTTCAACACAAAAATCTTGTTCATAAATCCATGCGTAATAGCATGTGGAATGTTCAAATGGTAATAATTCATGTTGCCCAAATAATCACCAATCAACAGCACTTCATTATTATGATTGATCTTAATATCATAAGGCAAACAAGCTCCCGCCCGCAGATTATTAAAAAATTGAATTTGACCCGTTGGAGAAAATTTTGTCAGAAACCCAACATTAAGTCCCGTATTAAAAATCGTTGAGCCAGCAAATTGCAAAGTGTCCGAATATTGTCCAGCCATGAAAATATTATCCTGATTATCCACCGTAACACACATTCCTCGGTCTTCTTTGTGTGCCAAACCGGCTTTTGACCAAAGTGGCGTACCATTGGAATCATATTTAGCTAAAAACAAATCGAAACTATATAAGCCTGTCAGCGGATCGATTAAGCTTGTATAATTTTGACCTGCAATTGAACTTTGACCTTGAAATTGCCCTGTTAATATCACATTATTTTGATGGTCAACGGTCACGGCATAAGCATTTTCTGCCATGTTTCCACCTTCTTTTCTCGCCCATAAAACATTTCCAGATGGGTTCATTTTGACAATAAAAATATCTTTTGAGTCTTGAGCGCTCTGCAAATTAAATGAACCAAAACCGACCGCTCCAAAAAACTGTCCCGTTACGACAATATTTTGATCCGGACCAATGGCTAAATCGTAGGCTCTATCTGAAAAATTCCCGCCAAATTGTTTTACCCACAGCAATGAACCGTTCGGATTGTATTTGGCAACATAAATATCACCGCTACCTGCCACTTGCGACTGATTGGTAGCATTAGAAAAAATCGTTGCACCTGTAATATAGCCTGCAACATACGCATTTCCAGCATTATCCAACTCCACATCAAAAGCTTCATTGGTATATTCACTAAATGTTTGAACGCCCCATTTCTGTCCAAATGCAGATGCGCTGAAAAGAAGTATGAAATATACTATTTTACTGTTGTGTAGAAATGTTTTCATAGGCTTCAATAGGTTCGTTTCCTTAGATACAAAAGCAAAAATCAAAGGGTTGACTGAAGTGAGCAATTAATTCAAATTCAATGCAATCAACTAAAATACACATCTAATGTATGAAAATCAGTTGGTTACTTCACTACGTATTTCTACCTGTTTTCACATTTACGCTCAAAATTTGACATTTTTACTGTGGAAATACTTACCGAATCGAGACGCACTCAAACGAAAATGCTTTTCTTTGTTGTTAAATGCCAACCTAGACATGATAAAATCGCTTTACAAATTCTTACATCCGCGCTATCAAACGTTTTTTCTTGAGTATAAAGTTGCTGTTCAACCTCGATTTGGACATGGAAAACCTGCGCACCCTGAATTATTGGCCATCGTTGAGAAAAAAGAGGATGTGTACCGAGATTTTTTAGAATCAGTCGAGAAATATAAAGACGCATTACAAACCATACAAGATAGCAGTGTTGAAAAAGACCTGAAGCAACCCGCATGGAACAACGCTTTTTTACCGGGCTTGGACATGGTCATGTTGTACGTGATGTTGGCAGAATTAAAACCAAAGAAATACATTGAAATAGGTTCAGGAAACTCAACGAAAATTGCCTTCAAAGCTAAAAAGGAGCAGGCGCTAACAACGCATTTCACTTCCATAGACCCGCAACCACGCGCTGAAATCGATGCTTTGGTCGACACAGTAATTCGTAAACCCTTTGAAGACATTGATTTTCGCATGTTGGAAAATCTGGAAGAAAACGATATTTTATTCGTTGACAATTCGCACCGTATTTTACCCAATTCGGATGCAACGGTTTTCTTTTTAGAAGTTTTGCCTCGCTTGAAAAAAGGAGTGGTAGTGCATATTCACGACATTTATATTCCGTTTGATTACCCACAATTTATGTGTGATCGTTTTTACTCCGAACAATACGGTTTAGCGATGTATTTGTTGGCAAACGCAGAAAAATACCAACCCTTGTTTCCGAACTATTATGTTTCAGAGAAAAAAGAATTGGCCTCGCTCATTGACTATTTTTGGGAACACCCCAATACAAGCAATGTGGAAAAACACGGCGGTTCTTTTTGGTTGAGGATAGGGTAGGAAATAATGCAGTTTTTTTTGGGCGAAATAAAAAGATATTGGAAATGCTATCGAGCGTACTGTATTCCTTTTATGCTTTTCTTTTTGCTTGCGTTTTCATGGTTGCTGCTTTTTTCGCCATCGGACGGTCTTTGGTATGACGAGTGTTTTACCTTGTACCATTCGCAAGGTTCAAAAGAAGACATTATCAAAGTTTCAACGTGGGATGCTAATCCTCCTTTGTTTTTGATGCTAACCAAATTATGGCTCAAATGGGTCGGTTATTCCGAATTTAAATTACGTTTATTAAGTGTTTTATTGGGATCCTTGTGCGTTTCATTGTATGCAACTTGGGTGAAGAAACTTCTTGGAAATGTTTATGGGATTTTTCTCTTTGTGTTATTGTTGTTTTCAGAAATCACGATTGAATATGCCCATGAAGCACGTGTTTATTCACTCATTTTTACATTGGTTTTCATGAGTGGTATCTTGGTTTTAAGATTGGTAAATAAACCAAATTTGTTAGTAGCAATTTTGTTAGGAATAGTAAACACCCTCATTTTTTTTAATCATTATATCGAAGGAATTATCTTTTTGAGTCAAGGTCTTTTTGTGTTTACACAGTTTTTCTCAAAATCATACGACACGAAACATAAATTAAAAATCGCTTTTTTGTTTTTCGTTAGTGGTTTGTTATTCTTGTATTATCTCAACAAATGGCGCATTTTGTTTGAAGCATTAGTTGCGGGAGGAGGAAACAAAATCATTCCACCACCTCTATTAATAGATATTCCAAACGTTTTTTATGATTTGATGAATCACAATGCGGTTTTAGCAAGCCTTGTACCATTGGTAGTTGCAGCCATTTTGTTCTTCCTAATTTTTAAAACCTCATTAGTTAGAGAGAAAGACAAACCTGTGATTATCTATCTATTGATCTTAACAGTAGTTTCTTATTTCACCATCTATTTTGTTTCGTTTAAAGCGCCGATGTTTAGTCGTCGGTATTTGATGTTTATCGTTGCGCCTCTATTCGTTTTAGTTGTTTTTGCATTGAAATATGTAGTTTCAGGTTATTGGCGATGGCTATTGATGCTTGCTTTTCCTGTATTGTTGTTGAGTACCAATAAATTCGACACACATAAAATCATGCAAATCAGAGAAGCGGTTGCTTTTGTAAAACAAAAATCAGATTCTCAAACGCTTTTTGTTGTTCAAAGTAGAGATATAACCTCCAACTTTGCGCTTTATTTTGATTATTCAATCTTCAAAAAATATTGGTTGATAGAAGAACAGCTTATTGCTAAAAATGTAGTGTGTCTGAACGATTCAAATTCGTTTATAAGCAAAATCAATTTGGATAGATTTAATCGAGTAGTCGTTTTTCAAGTTTTCGACAAGGTGAATGACCCAAACAAAACCGTCTTCGCTTATTTGGTTAAAAAGTTGCGATTTAAAGGAGGTGTTAGACGTTTTAGAGGTGTCAAAATCTTATTGTTTGAAGCAAAATTGAAATCAAATCGGGATAAAGGAAATACGAAACATCAAGATTTAGAGTTATTGTTTTATAGGAATAAAATTGCATCGGATCCAGCTTGGTTGGAACACATTCAACAGAAAGCTACAGAAGGAAAAATAACCTTGGATGAAGCACTGGAAAATGAAGCAAAATGGCTGATTAGTGAAGATAAAAGGAATTTAAAAGCGCTGAAGTAAAGTGGAAATAGTTAACCTACAGAAAATAAAGAAAATTGCTGGCTTGTTATTGAGTTACATTCCCTTTTTCATAACACTTGTAATTTTTACTCCAGCTAAATTTCACGATAATGATGGTTGGTGTTGGTATAATTGGGCTCAACATCAATATCAATTTGGAATTATTCATACGTATAAGGGTTGGAGTGACTACATGCCGCTATACAACTACATTTTGAATTTGTATGCCCATTTGGCAGGTAGCATGGATGCAATTGGAAAGGACTTGGTTCGCTTGAAATACCTGACTCTATTTTTTGAATTACTGTCAACGATGATACTTTATTATCTTATAAATCAAAAATTCAAAAACCACTACCAATCTCTTTTTTATTCACTATTCTATTTTTTGAATGCCGCTGTTTTATATAACTCATTCATTTGGGGTCAAGTTGATGGAATCATGTCGTTTTTTGTGTTTGCGTCTATAATTGCTGGTTTTTATAAAAAAAACACTTGGGCATTGTTTCTTTTTATGTTAGGAGTTAATATGAAATTACAAGCCATTTTCTTCTTACCAATTGTCGCTTACATCATCGCATTAAATACCGATAAAACTCAAATAAAAAAACTGGTTTATTCCTTTGTATTTGTTTTACTTGTTCAATTAATCTTGGTAATACCGTTTTATATAGGTGATGATTTAGACGATTTAATTCGAATTATCAGTGGTTCAAAAGGTAAAAATCCCGTGCTTTCAATGAACGCTTATAATGTTTGGTCTTTGTTAGTTGGAGGTGATTTAATGAATACTAAAGATACAATCAAAGTATTTGGTTTAACCTATGGCCAATGGGGATTGTTACTGTTTTTTGCAACAAGCAGTTTGGCATTATTTCAGCCATTGAAAAAAGTTGTTTTTTGGTTTTTAAAAAAACAGCGTTTCCAATTAGATTTGAATGAAATATTACTTTTAGGCTCGTTGATTCCTTTGATTTTTTTCTATTTCAACACACAAATGCACGAACGTTATTCGCATCC
>CAZHPL010000008.1:19757-20022 GCA_964534495.1 uncultured Lishizhenia sp. | reverse complement strand
TTATTGCAGCTTATGCACTTTTGAATAAGCGAATTTTCTATTTAATACTAGTTTCTGTTGCTTACTTCTTAAATTTGGAAGATGCTTTAAGGTATTTTGAATATAAAAACTACGGAACGCTTATTTTTGAGAATGCGTTTGTATCTTCTTTTTACCTTTTAACCATAATTTTGCTATTCATAGATTTATTAAAGTTACAAATAGCATTTTCAAAAGACCAAAAAAATTCTACTCATGCCGTGTGATATTTCCATTGTAGTTCCTG
>CAZHPL010000008.1:0-19747 GCA_964534495.1 uncultured Lishizhenia sp. | reverse complement strand
TGTTTATAACGAAGAAAAAAGCATCCGTTTAATGTACGACCGCTTGTGTAAATCCATTGGAAGTTTTACGCAAAACTTTGAAATCATTTTCGTTAATGATGGAAGTCGCGATAACTCCTTTTTGGAGTTGCTAAAATTGTCACAGGAAGATAAGCGCGTTTATTACATCAACTTTAGTCGCAACTTTGGTCATCAAATTGCGGTGACGGCCGGCTTGGACAAAACGAGTGGCAATGCGGTTGTCATTATTGATGGCGATTTGCAAGATCCGCCTGAAGTTATTCCCGAAATGTATGCAAAACACAAAGAAGGATTTGAGGTGGTGTATGGCTTGCGCGCAAAACGAAAAGGAGAAAGTTGGTTCAAAAAAATTACGGCGAAGTATTTTTACAGAATCTTGAAGTCGATTACAAGCATTAATATTCCTGTTGATACTGGTGATTTTCGTTTAATTGACCGAAAAATTGTGGAATGCCTCAAACTGATGCCTGAGCAAAATAAATTCCTGCGTGGACAAATTGCTTGGTTAGGTTTTCGCCAAACATCGGTGACTTTTGAACGCGATGAGCGCCAATTTGGTGAAACAGGTTATCCTTTTTCAAAAATGTTGAAATTTGCATTGGACGGCATTACCGGTTTTTCGGATGTTCCTTTGCAATTCGTTACCAAAACAGGGATTTTCATTTCGTTTATTTCGTTTTTGGTTATCCTTTACGCTATTTTTTCGCATTTCGTATTGGAACGAACCATTACCGGTTGGACATCATTGATAATTAGCTCCATGTTTATTGGCGGGGTTCAACTTATATCTGTTGGAATTATTGGAGAATACATCAGCCGCATCAACAAGAACGTACAAAACCGCCCGCTTTATATTATTGACCAAACTAATATTGAAGAAACCAATGCGTAAAATAGTGCTTTCAGCTCGTACAAAAACCATCCTCGTTTTCCTCTTTTTCGGGTTGATTTTCGCGTCTATTACCTTTGTTAATCACTACAATTTTAGAACCTACGCGTGGGATTTAGGCATCAATCAAAATGCGATTTATGATTACGCACACTTTCGCGGAAATGATTGCATGATTATGCAGCCTTCTTTTTCGAATGTTTTAGCCGACCATTTTTCCTTGTTTCCTGTGCTAGTTTCTCCTTTTTACTGGATTTTTGGTTCATGGACCATGTTGGTTTTTCAATTTTTGGCCATACTTTTCGGTGGACAAGGCGTGTTTCGCTATGTGAAATCCTTGACTAAAAATGACAATTTAGCCATTATAGCACTTGCTCATTTTTTCTCCATTTGGGGGATTTACTCAGCATTAAGTTTTGATTATCACGACAACGTGGTTGCGGCAATGCTTGTGCCTTGGCTTTTGTATCATTTTAAGGAGAAAAATAAAGGGAAAGCCTTCTTGTTTTTTGTGCTGATTTTGATTGCGAAGGAAAACATGGCACTTTGGGCTGTTTTCATTGGTTTCGGTTTGGCCTTTCGTTCGTTTTTTGACCGCAATCGAGAGCAAATGCGCTTTGCACTTACCTTATCTTTTGTTGCCTTGATTTATTTTGTGGTCATCGTCAAGTTCGTCATTCCCGGTTTGGCTGTTCCCGGAAGAGGTTATTTACACAATTCGTTTAGTGCTTTGGGTAGCAATTTGGGAGAAGTGGCCATCAACATATTAAAACATCCTTTGAAGGCAATTAATCTCCTGTTTACCAACCACAGTGGCGACCCTGCCTTCAATGGAATTAAGGGAGAAACCTATTTGGCCATTGCTTTGGCGGGTGGATTTGCCATGATTTTGCGTCCGGAATACCTCATAATGATTATTCCAATTATCGGGCAAAAAATGTTCAACGATGTGACAATGCGTTGGGGAATCAGCATGCACTATTCCATTGAATTTGCACCAATTATCGTTATTGCATTGTATCATGTGGTTTATCGCTTAAAGAAAAATCAGTTGCATTTTGCCTTTGTGTTTTTGCTCATTTGTTTGGTGAGCACTTCTAGTTTTCTAGACCATCGCGTTTCGGAATATTACATGGTTGAGAACAATCAATTTTACAAAAAAGACCATTGGGTAAGGGATTTTGACGTGGCAGCAGCGCATCGTTCTATCGAGAAAATACCGCAAAATGCCCGTGTAAGCGCTCAATCTTGTTTGGCGCCACATCTTGCATTTCGGGATTATATTTATTCCTATCCGGTTATCGGTTCGGCTAATTACATTGCGCTTATTCCAAAAGAACCAAATAAATATCCTTTGAACGATAGCACTTATCAGGCTAACATCGACCACTTATTGGCGAGTAAAAAATGGGTGGTGTTTGAAAAAACAGATGCAATTTTGATTTTAAAGAAAGTGCGCAAGTGAGAATCGTAGAACGAATGTCTTTTCGCAAGCTGTTTTTCAATATTTTTGATTTTTCAACGTTAATGTGAGCATGTTACAACGAATTCTTTTGTTTGGTGGGTTGATAGTAAGTCTTTTTTCACAGGCTCAAATTGGTACGGGAACATGGCGCATGCATGTCGCAACAACAAAAGCGATTGATATTGCTTTATCAGAAAAAAGAGTGTTTACTGCCTTCGAAAACGGCTTGTTTATCCTCGATATTTCTAGTAATGAAGAAGAAAAAGAACTACTGAACGCAGTGGATGGTTTGTCGGATATAGAGTTGAATTGCCTGTACTACGATGAGGTGGAAGACGCGGTTTACATTGGCTATAAAAACGGTAATATCGACAAGTGGAAAAACGGCAGTATTTATAATATTCCTGCGGTCAAAATGGCAAATATTCCTAACTCGAAACAAATCAATCGTTTTGAACGCAACGGAAACTATATTTATGTAGCCACAGATTTTGCTGTCATTGTCTTGAATCCAGCTAAAAATGAGGTGAAAGACACGTATTACCCAACCAATGGAAACGAAAAAATCAACGATTTAGCTTTTCTAAACGATACCCTTTTTGCGATTGCACCGAGTCGCTTATTGAAAGCATCACTGAATAATCCTACTATTCCCGATGCATCGGCTTGGACACAAGATTATCGAATGCCAACCAATTCTAGTGGCGTTTACAAAGAAATTGAAAGTGTAGCAGGAACACTTTTTACCTTGCTTCAAAATAGCCAATACGGTCAAGATAGTTTGTTTCGATTAACAGCAACGGGAAATGCGTGGGTTTCACAAAGTCCATATTCGTTAGAAATTAATTCCATTAATAAATTAGGAAACGATATTGCAGTGAATTTAAGTGGCGGTGTTTTTGTGTACGATGGAACTACCTTCAATTCAATTTTGGGGTATAACAATGCAAACTTAGGTGTTGATTTATCTGTTTCACGTTCCGCAAAATCAAGTGACGGCATTTGGGTTTCAGATTTCAATCAGTGTTTAGCCTTTATGCCAACCGAAGTAAATATCAAAACCTATTCAGTCAATGGTTCCAAGAACAATGCTTTCTACCAAATGGATTGGAGTGACGGAAAATTATCCATTGCCAGTGGACGTTTATTGATGAAACTTCCTGCATTTAGTAAAAATGGCGTGCATTCGTTCGAAGAAGAAAAATGGACCATTCACGATTGGAGTAACACCACAGCATGGCAAAATAAAAATTTATGGGACATTTTAGATGTTAGTATTAATCCCAAAAACAAGGAGCAAATTGCCGTTTGTTCATACTCGGAAGAACCCTTAACTGTTTTTACAGGCGACGAAGCACAATGTTATAACGCCTCCAATTCCACGCTTGTGCCTACCGAAATTGGAAACGGTTGGACGCATGTTTCAGATGTGTGTTATGATAGCAAAGGAAATTTGTGGGCATTAAACGGATATTGTCAAAAGCCACTCAACCTGTTGGACAAAACAGGAACGTGGCAAAACTTTGATTGTGGTCCAGCGGCTCGTAATATTTTTACTACCAAGATGATAATTGATTTTGATAATATCATTTGGTTTGCAAGTCAGGACAATGGAATGTTTGGATATAACACAAATGGAACAATCGATGATCCAAGTGACGATAAATACGTACACATTTCCTCAGGTAGTCTTGCAGGCGACTTACCTTCTAAAAATGTGACGGCTTTAGCGGCTGATTTCCAGGGAGAAATTTGGGTAGGAACGGATGCTGGTTTTGGGATTTTATACAACGCTTCCAGTAGTTTTGATGCGCAACCTGGCGACTACAATATCCAACGTGTGAAAGTAAAATACGAAGGAAACGTGGAATATGTTCTGGGAAATACGCACATCACAGACATTGAAGTGGATGGTGGAAACAGAAAGTGGATTGCCACAGCAAATGCAGGTATATTGTTACTTTCTGCAGATGGCTCTGAAATCTTGGAGCAACATACGACACAAAATTCACCTTTGATTTCGGACAACATTTTTGATTTAAAACTCGATCAAAATACAGGAGAATTATTCATTATTACAGATAAAGGATTAGTTTCTTACCGCAGTACAGCCACGTACGAAGACCCGGAATACGCAAGCACGACTGTTTTCCCTAATCCTGTTCGTCCGAATTACTTTGGGCCTGTCACCATTCAAGGGATTCGCTATAATTCAGACGTCAAAATCACAGATGTAGCAGGAAATTTAGTTTACAAAACAACATCCAACGGTGGAACAGCGACTTGGAACTGCCAAACCCTTGACGGTCAAAAAGTAGCATCTGGCGTTTATTTTATTTGGACAGCCACCAACGAAGGCAAAGATAAAAAAGTTGGAAAGGTGCTTGTTGTTAGGTAATACACACATCAAAACCACACTTTTAACTCGTATTTTATCGCATTTTTAGTAGAAAATCGTATTTTCAGGCAATTATTTCGTGTCTTTTAACGTCTTAATAATCCGAACTACTAAACTTATCTCTCAATGCGCTTCCTTTTACGCGTACTTTTTGTTTTTTCTTTACTGGTTTTTAATCAGGTAGAAGCACAAATTGTATCATCATTTACGGCGCGTTATCAAAACAACCAAAAAGGCGGAATCGTATTTCTTTCCAATGTTTCAGTTACATGTAATAGCGGAACAACCTGTACAACTGCAAAGGCAGAAACGCCACCGTCTGGATCTTACTCGAATGGTTCATTTACTATGAGTTATATCGATATTGATTCGGATGCAAGTACGTTTATGTCTTCGAGTGATAGTTTGAAATTATCTAATTGTAGCGAGATACTTTGGGCAGGTTTGTATTGGAGTGGAAGAATTAATACATCCACAACCAATTACTCAAGCCGAAGTAATATCAAAGTGAAAGTCAACTCGGGTTCTTATCAAACCTTAACAGCAGACAACACACTTGATGTCCCGACAATTAATGGTTCTTCATGGACGCACCCTAGCTATTATTGCTATAAAAACATTACTTCATTGGTCACTTCTGCGGGAATTAAAGCGCGATTTACAGTAGCGGATTTAGTTACCCAAACCGGAAGCACAAATTTGTGGGGAGGTTGGTCTATAGTTGTGGTGTATAAAAACATTTATGAATCGATGCGCAACCTTACGGTTTTTGATGGCTTTGCAAATGTTGCTATTGGAAACACACTCGATATTCCTATTTCGGGTTTTGTAACACCGCCATCGGGGCCTGTTAGTTTTGAACTAGGAGTTATTGCCTTGGATGGTGACCGCGATTCTAATGGCGATCAATTGCAATTCAAAGGTGCGAGTTCATTTGTGAATGTTTCGGATGGTTTACATAATTCTACCAACTTCTTTAATAGCTCTATTTCTTATCTCGGAGCACTTACGCCTTATCGAAATCCTAGTTACAACAACACATTGGGTTATGATGCCAGTATTTTTAGTCCGACCAATACGTCGTTAAATTACATTGGAAACAATGCCACTTCAGCAACTGTGCGTGTTTCAACTACATCCGAGAATATTTTAACTCGAGTTATCACTTCTGCCATCGATGTCTATGAGCCAGATTTACGAGCAAATGTGCGGATTTCCGATTTGAATGGTGGCTTGGTAAATCCAGGAGATATTTTGGAATACACGCTTGTTGGAAAAAACATTGGTTCGGACAATTCCATGCTGACCTATATTACGGACACACTTGACCCACGAACGACCTATGTTCCCAATTCAATGTCCATAACATACGGGCCAAATTTGGGAGCTAAAACCGATGCAACCGGAGATGATCAAGCGGAATACAATTCAGCGAATAAAACCATAAAAGTACGTATCGGAACAGGAGCAAACGCCACAACGGGTGGGGAAGTGGTGAATTCAGCAACAGGAGCCGACAGTACAGTCATAAAGTTCAAAGTGACGGTAGTTGACAATTGCACCATGTTTCTCTGTGACAACACATTAGACCACAAAGCCTACATTTTTGGACAAGGGGATATTTCTGGAAATGCGTACAATAATGACGGCGCATCTGATACCTACGACTCAAACGGATGTCCATTAACAGCCAGTAATACATTAACGATTAATGTTTCAACATGTGCGCCACCAGTTTTAAGTTCAAATGGTCCACTCTGTGCGGGTTCGACTTTGAACTTAACCGCTCAGTATTCGGGGAGTGCCAATTATTCCTGGTCGGGTCCTAACGGCTTTACTTCAACGTCTCAAAACCCAAGTATTACTAACGTTACATCAGCTGCTTCGGGAACGTACACTTTGAGTTATACTTACACGGGTTTAAGTTGCTCCGTTGGTGTTTCAACGAATGTAACAATCAACGCAAATCCAACTGTTCAAACCTCTGCATACACTAATCCATCCTGCTACAATGGTGCTAATGGGACAGCATCTATCACGCCATCAGGCTCAAGTCCTTTTACCTATGCATGGTCAACTGGGGGTACAACAAATAGTATTAGTGGATTAGCAGCAGGAACCTATACGGTAACTGTTACAGATGCACATTCTTGTTCATTGACACAAAATTATACGCTCACACAACCTCTCCAATTAACAGCAACCGCAAGTGCCACAACCAATTTCAACGGATACAACATTAGCTGTTATCAAGGAAGCAATGGGGCTGCAACCGTTGCCATTTCTGGTGGTACATCTCCGTATAGTGTTTCTTGGTCCAATGGATCAACTTCGACATCTATTTCAGGATTAACTGCGGCAACATACACGGTTACAGTGACGGATTCCAAAGGTTGTACAGCCACTTCAAGCGTAACATTAACACAACCAACAGCTATTACGCTCACAATGAGTAATCAGACAAATGTGAACTGTTATGGTGGAAGCACAGGTGCCTTGGATTTAACAGCTACTGGCGGAGTCGCTGCGTATGCATACGCATGGTCAAATAGCTCTACAACTCAGGATTTAAACACATTAACAGCTGGCACATACAGTGTAACCATTACCGATGCAAACAGTTGTACCAAAACAGGAAGTTATACCATCACCCAACCGAGCGCTGCACTTGCAAGTAGTGAGACACATACCCACGTTAACTGTTACGGAAACGCAACTGGCGCAATCGATTTAAGTGTAAGTGGAGGAACAACAGCTTATGCTTATGCTTGGTCAAATGGAGCTACCACACAAGATCTTACAGCAATCGTTGCAGGAACCTATACTGTCACCATTACGGACGCAAAAGGGTGTACGAACTCAAAAAGTATAACAATTACGCAACCAACTGCGGCACTGGCGGTAACGGGAACGACAACGGCTGTGAATTGTTTTGGCGGGAATAATGGAGCCATTAACATTACCGTTTCGGGTGGAACTACTGCATATTCGTACGCTTGGTCTAATGCATCGAGTCAGGAAGACCTTACTAATTTATCAGCTGGGACTTACACAGTAACCATTACAGATGCTAATAATTGCACAACAAGTGGAAGCTATACCATTACGCAGCCTGCTTCGTCCATTCAATTTAGCACAGCTCAAACAAATGTCAGTTGTAATGGTGGAAACAATGGCTCGATTTCTTTATCACCTTTAGGTGGAACAGCTCCGTTTACCTACACATGGAATACTGGTGCAACGACGGCATCGCTTCAAAATTTAATCGCTGGAACCTACACCATCAATGCTCACGATGTCAATAATTGTTCTTATTCCAATACGTTTACAATAACTCAACCAACAGCTTTATCGCAAACAGGAACAGCAAGTTTTATCCCATGTTACGGTGGAACAAATGGAAACATAAATATTAACGTTATTGGCGGAACGACACCTTATTCGTACTCTTGGTCAAACGGCGCAACAACGGAAGATATTTCCAATCTCTCAGCAGGGAATTTTGCAGTTACAATTACGGATTTCAAGGGATGTACAACTTCAGGTTCGTATACCGTATCTCAAACTCCTGACGCTGTATCCATTGCTTTAACTGGCTCGGATATTTTATGTCATGGAAATTTGTCAGGTTCGGTTGATGCAAGTGTTTCAGGCGGAACAACTCCTTATACTTTTTCATGGTCAAATGGAGCGACAACGGAAGACGTAACGTTGCTAGCAGCAGGGCAATACACCTTGCATGTAAGTGATGTGTATGGTTGTTCTGCACACGATTCGATCACTTTGACTCAACCCGCCGCTGTTTTATCGTTTAGTGGAAATACAACACCTGTTTTATGTTATGGAGATGCTACAGGTGGTATTGATGTAAATGTTGCAGGTGGAACAATACCGTATGTTTATACTTGGTCGAACGGAGCAACAACACAAGATTTAGCGGGTATTTCAACAGGTTCATATCAGTTGACAGTAACCGATAATCATGCATGTACACACGATACAACATTTACCATTTCTCAGCCTTTAGCGCCTTTGCAATTAACGACTACAAGTGATTCTGTTACTTGCTTTGGAGGAAACACAGGCGCCATTGATTTAAGCGTAACGGGTGGAACATTTTCTTATACTTACACTTGGTCCAATGGGTCAACTTCAGAAGATCAAAGCGGCTTAAGTATTGGAAATTATACGGTTAACGTAGTAGATGCCAATGGATGTTCAGCGTCAACGGCCACTCAAATTTATGAGCCAACTGCATTGACCATTAGTTCTCAAATCACATCAGTAAAATGTTTTGGTGATGCAAGCGGTTCGATAGATGTAACGCTTGCAGGTGGAATTACGCCTTATGCTTTTGCTTGGTCCAATGGCGCGACAACGGAAGACATTTCGGGATTAGTAGCGGGTACTTACTCTCTAGTTGCAAGTGACGCAAACCATTGTTCGCAAACGGTAAACTTTGCCGTTACTCAACCTTCACAAGCTTTAACTGCTAATGAGTCGCATACCAACGTCTTGTGTTATGGAGGAAGTTCGGGAGCAATAGATGTAAGCACAACAGGTGGCACGAGCCCTTATATTTTTAGTTGGAATACAGGCGCAACAACGGAGGATATTTCAGGTTTAACAGCAGGTAATTATTCACTGTCCATCGTTGATTCAAACGCTTGTTCGACAAGTGTTTCAGTGATATTAACGCAGCCTTCTGCACCTATTCAACTTACATCTACACCAAGTAATGTAAATTGTTTCGGACAAAGTACTGGGGCTATTGACTTAAGTGTTGCCGGTGGTTCTTCGCCTTATCAATATCAATGGAGTAATGGAGCTACAACAGAAGATGTTGTTGGTTTAGCAGCAGGCACTTACACGGTTACAGTTAGCGACGCGCAATCTTGTTCTAATACAACCACATTCATCGTTAATCAACCAGCTTTACCCTTAAGTATAACTGAAGCACATCAAGACGCCATTTGTATTTCCACGTTCTCAGGCTCGATTGACTTAACTGTATCTGGTGGAACAGCGCCTTACCTTTATACTTGGAATAACGGACAAACCACACAAGATATAAATAGTTTAGGTCAAGGAATATATAGCGTAAATGTAACGGATGCCTTGGCTTGTGAAAACACGGTTTCTATTCAAATTTCCGACCCAACAAACCTTATGCAATTATCTGAAACACATACTAATGTTTCTTGTTTTGGCGGTGCAAATGGAACAATTGATTTAAGCGTCACAAATGGAAATCCAGTTGGAAGTTATGTTTGGAATTCAGGTGCTGCGACACAAGATATAAATGGTCTTGCTGCAGGAAATTATTTTGTAAATGTGTATGACATTAACGGATGTGTTTCGTTTTTGTCAGCACAAATAGCACAGCCTCTCGCCCCTGTATCAGCCTCGGCTGTTGTAACAAATGCCTTGTGTTTTGGTCAGAGTACAGGAGCGATAAACCTCACTGCAAGTGGCGGAACAGCACCCTACACCTACAATTGGGACACAGGAGCGACAACAGAAGACATTGGGAATTTAGCGGCAGGTGACTACACCGTAATTATTCACGATTCATTGGGTTGCTTATACAGTTATACGGACACAGTAAAACAGGCCAATTCGCTCATTTCCATTACAGCCAACCAAGTGCAAGTTTCATGTTTTGGCGGTAGCAACGGCCAGATCGATTTAACGGTTTCAGGTGGTCAAATGCCGTATGTTTTCAATTGGTCAAACGGTACCACAACAGAAGATGCAAATGCACTTTTAGCAGGTAATTATTCTGTAAATGTAACGGATGCGAATGGTTGCTCTCAAAGCTTGAACTTTGCAATTACACAACCTACAAGTGGCATTCAAGCAAGCATTAGTCCACAAGCAGTAAGCTGTTTCAGTGGTTCAGATGGTAGTATCCAATTAAATGTAAGTGGTGGCACTCCAACTTATTCATACGCGTGGAACAATGGTGCAACTATCGAGGATATTTCAGGACTTCCAGCGGGACAATACAGTGTTGTCATTACGGATGCAAATGGTTGTCAAAAAGTTGTCAACGCTCAAATTCTTCAACCTAATTCTGCGTTAACACTTTCAATTAGTTCAACACCTGCTTTGTGTCATAATGGAGCAAGTGGTACAGCAAATGTGACCATTTCTGGTGGAAATCCAAGTTATCAAATCACGTGGAACAATGGCGAAATCACTCCTCAAATCGATTCACTGATTGCGGGAAATTACTCAGTTGTCGTTCAAGATGCAGGAGGATGTTCCATTTCGGGAAATGTTCAGGTTTCACAGCCAACGCCAATCGTAGCTACCACCAACAGCATCGATGTAAAATGTTACGGACAAAGTTCTGGATCCATAAGTAGCAGTGTGTCGGGTGGAATTGCCCCTTATTCGCTTCATTGGAGTACAGGTTCTTCGAATAGTTCGATTCAGAATTTACCCGCTGGACCTTTTTTCTTGGATGTGACGGATGCTAATGGCTGTACTACTACTTTTTCGGACACCATTTATCAACCAGCTTCTCCATTGGATAATAACGTTGTAATAACGGATAATATTTGCTTTGGCGAAAATCAAGGAAGTATTGACAACACAGTAAACGGTGGGACAGCGCCGTATCAATATTTATGGAACACAGCGGCAACCACAGAGGATTTGATAAATCTATTGGCGGGTACCTACACCATCACTGTTTTGGATGCTAATAATTGTTTACTAACTGAAAACATCACTGTTGGTCAGCCACTAAGTGGATTGTTGCCAAATGCTCAAGTAACGGATGTTTTGTGTTATGGTGATAGCACGGGAACCATCGATTTGACGATAACTGGACCTGATGGGCCTTTTTCTTTCCTTTGGTCGAATGGTGCAACGACCGAAGATATTACCCAATTAAGTGCAGGGATTTACACCGTTCAAATTTCGAATACTCGTGGTTGTTTAGTAAGTGCTTCTTACACAGTTAATCAACCATTGAATGGCTTGGTCTATAGTTCAGTTATCACGGATGTAAGCTGCAAAGGAGGAAGTGATGGCGCCATCGATATTTCCGTTTCAGGCGGTGCAGGTTCTTACACGTATTCTTGGTCTAATTTATCCGGAAATGCAGATCAATTTAATTTACTGAGTGGTGTGTACACGGTAACGATTACAGATGCAAATGGCTGTCAACAAATTCAAAATGAAACGGTTCAAGAACCAATAACGGCAGTTCAAGCAACATTACTTTCTTCGGATGTAGCATGTAAAGGTCAAAGTACAGGAGCAATCGACATTTCCGTTTCAGGAGGTTCACCAGGGTATACGTATTTATGGTCAAATGGTGCTATTTCTCAAGATTTGACAGGAATTCCTGCTGGCTATTACAATTTACTCATTACAGATGCTCACCTTTGTACAATAAACATAGATACCACGATTTTTGAACCCGATTCAGCGCTTGTATTAAATGCCGCAATTCAAAATATCAATTGTATTGGTTCGACTAGTGGCTCAATTTCGGTTTTCCCAGAAGGAGGCACACCAATCTATGCTTATTCTTGGAGCACGGGAGCAACTTCAGCGAGCATTTCAAATCTTGGTGCGGGCGTTTATACTATTCAATTGTCTGATAGTTTAGGTTGTACCATCAATCAATCGTTTACATTAACCCAACCAAGTACACCATTAGCAGCAAATGGAACGATTACAGATGTCGCTTGTCATGGCGGATTAAGTGGTGCAATTCAAGTAACAACAAATGGCGGTACAGCACCTTACTTTTATTTGTGGAGTAATGGACACGCCCAGGAAGATTTAGCAAACATTTCAGTTGGAACTTACACATTAACGATAACAGATGCTGGTGGGTGTTCGATTACACAAAGCTATACAGTAACTGAACCCACGGCCGTGCAATTAACCAACACTGTTTATCCTGTTTCTTGTTTTGGTGGAACTAATGGATTAATTGATATTTCAATAAGTGGCGGAACTGGAAATTACATGTATTTGTGGAGTAATAACGCAAGCACCGAAGACATTGGGAATTTATTGGCTGGAAATTACTTTGTAAACGTTACAGATGGAAACGGTTGTTTGCTTTCGCAGTCTTTTGTTGTCAATCAACCGGCTTTCCCGACCAGTTTAAGTGCAGTTGTTTCAAACGCTCCTTGCTTTAATGCACCGGGCGGAAGCATTGACTTGACGGTGACAAGTGCAAATCCTGGATTTACTTACTCGTGGAACAATGGCGCAACAACAGAAGACATTCAAAATCTTGTAACAGGAACGTATTCAGTAAGTGTTGCAGATAGCAATGGATGTACAAATCAGGCTTCTTTCGTTGTTGGTCAAGCTACAGCTATTTCAATAACAGCTGCCCTTTTAAATGACAGTTGTTTTGGTGGCGCAAATGGTGCAATTGATGTAAGTGTAAATGGTGGAACGCCTAATTATTCGTATGCATGGAACACAGGAGCAACCACGCAAGATATTAGTAACCTTTTGGCAGGAACGTATTTCCTTCAGATTACGGATAGCAGTGGTTGTACTAAAACAGCATCTTATACAATACTTCAACCTGTTGACAGTTTGCAATTAACAGGAATCATTAATGATGGAACAACTTGCGCAGGATTCAGTGATGCACATGTTGATATCAGCGTGAGTGGAGGAACAGGTGCTTACACGTATAATTGGAGTAATGGCGCCGTGACACAAGACTTGATTAATGTGCTTGCAGGTACATATACGGTTTCCATAAGCGATCAAAATCACTGTAGTTTAAGCAGAACAATTGTGGTTACAGAACCTTTGCCTTTAGGTAGTTCATTTACGCAGACCAATATTGCATGTTTTAGTGATTCAACGGGAGCCATTAACCTCGAGGTGACCGGAGGAATTGAAGATTATGGCTATCTATGGACAAATGGCGCAACAACACAGGATATCGATTCACTTTCAGCCAACACGTATCATGTAATTATCACTGATGCAAATGGTTGTGTGTTAAACGACTCTGTTACGATTGTTCAACCTGCAAACGCATTAGCAATTCAATTAACTGCTCAAAATGTAAATTGTTACGGTCTTAGCACAGGTGCTGTGGATTTAAGCATTCAAGGAGGTGTTTCTCCCTACACGTTTAATTGGTCAAATGGACAGATAACGGAGGATCTTTCAGCAATTCCTGCAGGAACGTACACGGTTAGTGTTGCTGATTCGAATGGCTGTGTGGTATCTGGAAGTATTAATGTCGTTCAACCTGCAAGCCCATTGAGTGTAAATGCCACCTTGGGTAATGTAAGTTGTTATCAAGGAAGTGATGGATTTGCTGATATTACGATACAAGGCGGCAGCGTTCCTTACTTGTATCAATGGTCGAATGGAGCAACCTCTCAGGATATAATTAACGTGCAACAGGGTTCCTATTCTGTAACTATAACAGACAACAATAACTGTAGTATTCAAGCAAGTTATGTTATCACTCAACCAGCTAGTGGAATGGTGTTGAGCGGAAGTGTTCAAGATGTCACTTGTTTTGCTGGAACAAATGGTGCAGTAGATATTTCTGTAAACGGTGGTTATCCTCCTTATTCCTACAATTGGTCCAATAACACGAGTTCAGAAGACGTAAGTAGTTTATCAGCAGGACAGTACATTGTTCAAGTTGGTGACACATCGGGTTGTATTGTAAGCGACACTTTTCAAGTGAATCAACCACTAACACCGATTTCAATCAACGTTGCGATAACAACTGTTGCATGTTTTGGTGATGCTACCGGAGCAATTAACCTTACTACTTCAGGAGGTTCGCCAGGATATACGTTCAATTGGAGCAATGCAGCGATTACTGAAGATATTCAAAGTCTTCCTACTGGAAATTACACAATCCATATCACCGATCAACATGGTTGTACTTTAGATTCCACAATCAATGTTGGTCAACCAGCGAATCCGTTAACGTTGACAGAAACACACCAGAATGTAGCTTGTCACGGAAATCCAAGCGGTTCGATTAATTTAAACGTAACGGGCGGAACAACGCCTTACACGTATAGTTGGTCGAATGGAGCTACAACACAAGATATATCAACACTTTTAGCAGGAAATTACTCTGTACAAGTTACAGACGGAAATCTATGTACACAAAGTTTAAGTATATCGGTTACACAACCTGCTTTGGCTTTAACTGCCTCTGAAACACATCAAAATATTATCTGTTATGGGGCAAGTACAGGCTCTATTGATTTAACACCCGCAGGAGGCACAGCGCCTTATACCTATGCATGGAATACTGGGGCAACTACACAAGACATAGCGAATTTGACAGCAGGAACCTATTTGGTTTCAATTAAAGATGCTAATCTGTGTACGTATCCATTGCAAATCACGATAACGCAACCGTCAAATCCTGTGACAATTGCAGCGAACGTTACCAATATTGCTTGTTACGGTAATGCAAGTGGTACAATTGATGTAACGGTAACTGGAGGTTCAGCACCTTACACGTATTCTTGGAATGGAGGAGCAAGTACAACCCAAGACTTGTACAATGTTGTTTCGGGTACATATTATATTGTGGTGACGGATGCGGTAGGTTGTTCAAGCAGTGCATCGTATAGTGTTGTTCAACCAAGTGCAGCTTTGAATGCTAGTTATGTCACGAGTCCTGTAAGTTGTTATGGTGGAGCAAATGGTTCGGTAACCTTATCGATTTCTGGAGGAACTGTTCCGTATGCAATCCAATGGGCAAATGGTGCAACAGCAGCGTTCCAAAATGGATTACCGGCAGGAAATTATCCTATTCAGATTACAGATGCCGCTGGATGTACTTTTAATTTAGTGGCTGTTGTTACGCAACCTCAACCACTTGTATCTAATTTCACGTTTGATGCTACGAGTGGTTGCTCGCCATTAACCATCAACTTTACAAGTACAAGCCAAGGAACGCCGACCGCATGTGTCTGGGATTTTGGTAATGGTCAAACATCTAATGAGTGTGGCACAACAAGTTATACATACGACACTCCTGGCTGTTATACCGTTTCCTTAACCATTAATTCAGGTACTGGTTGTTCTTCAATTCATACAGTTGATAGTGCTATTTGTGTATTACCAACCCCAACCGCTGCTTTTAGTTATGTCACATCTCCAGATGTTTATTATTCAGGCGAAGTGAGCTTTAATAATCTTTCATCAGCAGCGGAAACATACACTTGGATTTTCGGTGATCTTTCACCTAATTCAACTGACGAAAACGTAGATCATTCTTATCCTCATTTTGCCGACACAACATACGATGTGATGCTAATTGCTAAAGACAGCAATGGGTGTGTTGATACAGTTATTAACAAGGTGACAATTGGTGCAGACTTCAATATTTATGTGCCAAATGCTTTCACTATTGATGACAATGAATACAATGAGACCTTTATCCCTGTATTCTCAGATTATACCCGAGTTAAAAAATACCACCTCTATATTTATGATCGTTGGGGTGAATTAATTTGGGAAACAACTGATTACACGCAATCGTGGGATGGTAGGGCAAACGGTAAAGATGTTCAGGACGGTGTTTACACTTGGAAGCTCAATTACGAACTATACAACGATGGCAATCGAACTTTAGTAGGGCACGTGAGTTTATTACGCTAAATCAAAAACTGATTTTATCGATTCTATTCCAGCGTAAAAGTTTGTTTCAGTCCACCAACTTGAATGGTAAATTGACCTTTTTCGATAACTTTTTTAGCAGTTGCATCATAAAACATTAGCGCTTCAGGTCGAATCACGAAAGAAACTTTGATAGATTCCCCAGCTTGTAATTCCAATTTAGTAAACCCTTTCAGTTTTTTATTGGCAGGAGTAATGCTTGCATATTCATCGGTTAAAAACCATTCAACGACTTCTTTTCCAGAACGTTTTCCTGCGTTTTTCAAGGTTACAGTGGCTGTAATTGTATCCGTAAAATGCATTTTGTTTTTTGAAAGCACTAAGTCAGAATACTCAAAATTGGTGTACGACATTCCAAATCCAAAAGGCCATTGCGGATCGATTGCTTCTCCTGCAGCCTTATTCGTTTTGGTCTCAGAATTTACATAATCATAATATTCAATGACGCCATCATAACGTGGATACGTGAAAGGAAGTTTTCCCGAAGGATTTACTTTTCCTTGTAAAATTTCAGTCAAAGCTTCTCCTCCCCAATCACCAGGTAAATATGCCATTAGAACAGCATCGCTATTAGCTTCAATTTCTCTTACAATACGTGGCTTTCCGAACATAAGTACCGAAATAACAGGTTTTCCGGTGCTTTTCAAATCTTTCATCAAGCTAATCATTTCATTACTAATATTAAGACTTCTGATATCACCTGTTTTTTCTGTCCCCGGCATTTCTCCCAAGCAAAAAATAATTTTGTCTGCGCTTTTTGCAGCATCCATCACCGATGCAGTTTCAACCAAGCTACAGTTTTCCCAATTGCCTTCCAATGATAAATCATAGCCTTGCTTATAAATCAGATTATTTCCCATGCTACTTACAAGTGCTTGGCGTAATGTAGGCGCTCCTTTTGTGTTAAAGCTAGAATCTTCACCTTGCCATGTATGCGTCCATGCGCCATTTTGAAAAATTAGATTATTAGCGGCTTCTCCTACCAAAAGAATTTTCTCATTGGATTGAAGTGGAAGCACTGCATTTTTGTTTTTCAAGAGTGTAATAGACTCTAAAGCAGCTTTTTTAGCTTCCATTTTGAATTCAGCCGAACCAAATTGTGTGTAATTTTTCACTGGAAAATAAGGATTTTCAAAAATGCCCAATTTGAGTTTCACATATAGTATGCGTGTAGCAGCATCATTCAAGCGTTCAAGACTGATTTTTTTCTCCATTACAGCCTCTTTAAACAAGCGCATGTATTCTTCATGAGGTCCGTTGTAAGGCACCATACTCATATCCAATCCAGCGTTAATGGCCATGATAATCGCCTCTTTTTGCGAGGAAGCGACTTTGTGAACCGTATGAAGCATTCGAATATCTTCCCAATCTGAAACGGCAAAACCTTTGAAGCCCCATTCTTTCTTGAGAATATCTGTTATCAGCGTTTTATTGATGTGTCCAGGAACTCCATTTACGTCACCAGAATTAATCATTACCGTTAATGCACCTGCGTCAACAGCTGCTTTGAAAGAAGGTAAAAACAATTCTTTCAAAATTCGTTCAGGAATCCAAGAAGGTGTGCGATCTCTTCCTGAACGCGGCAAACTATAGCCCACAAAATGTTTCATACATGCCGCTACTTTTGTGCGCCCAGATGGATCGTTTCCTTGATAACCTCTTACTAATTGTGCACCCATTTCTGATGCTAAATAGGGGTCTTCTCCTAACGTTTCAAAAAAACGTGACCATAAGGGTTGTCTGCCCAAATCGAGTACAGGTGAAAAATTCCAAGGAACACCAGATGTTCTTGTTTCATAGGCTGTAATTTCGCCCATTTTGTAAGCAAGCGATGGATTCCAACTTGCGGCCAATCCGATTTCTTGCGGAAACAAAGTACCCCCCACAACATAATTTGCACCATGAATAGCGTCCACACCATATAAAACAGGGATTTTTGCTTTACCATTTTTATATGCCTGATGAATGCTTTGCATTATTTTACTCCATTCTTCAAGTTTCAATGTATGTGTACTAACATTCAAAACGGAACCTATTTTTTGCTCCACGATTAACTGCTGCACCTTGTTTTCATCTATTGCGATAGGTTCAATTACAGCACCTTTTTCATCCGTTTTTAAAAGTGCATCCAAGGTTACTTGACAGGTTTGCGCCACTTTTTCTTCAAGTGACATTTTCTTAACAATGGACTTGGCTTTTTGCATTAATTGATTGTCTGTCTGTGCGTTGATTGACATAAATGACAATGCGAAAAAGAAAACGATTAGGTGCTTCATGATTCTAAAATTAGTGCATTAATTAATATGGGTTGACTTCTGTATTATTAAGATTTAAAATGTCCTAAAAAAGAAAAAGGAAGATTGCTCTTCCTTTCCCTTCTTCTATGTAAACTATTATTCGATTACTATTTTTTCAATTATTTGGCTTTCGTCAGTTGACACTTTCACCAAATAAGTTCCCGCTTTAATAGTTGAAATGTTCAAAACAGTTTCCATTTGGTTTACGTTTTGATTTAACACTTCTTTTCCATTTAATGCGATGATTTGAACGTTGCGAATCACTGAACCAGAAACAACTTTAACTTGATCTTTAGCTGGATTTGGCATTAATGAAACATTGTTTTCAAGTTCATCTATTCCAACCACACATGCATCACAGCTTGAGAAACAAACCGTTGGAAGTGTAGCGTTTGCAGCAACTACATAATATCTGTTGTTGAATCCATCATTTACAGGGTCAATACATGTTTCAGTTCCTGTAAAGTTTTCTTGATCATTCCAACCATCAATTGTGAATTTATACTCAATTGAACCAGTTGCTAGTGGAATTGCTGCTTCCCAGATTGTTCCTGAAGTGTTTGTCATTGGGTTACAAGTACCACACCAGTTGTTAAAGCTTCCATTTAAGAAAACACCTTGAGCAATTGTTCCTGTGTATTGAGACATATCAACTTTGAAAGTAATAGTTGGATTTGGAACCACAACTTGTTGTGTTTTTTCATAGATAAATCTCCACCATCCTGCGCCGATGTTAATATCAGCAATCATTGTGTTGTCATTATTAGCAAATGAAATTTGGTACGTAATCGAAGCAGGAGCATTTGCAGGTGAAGTTAATTCACCACCATTGTAAGCTTTTGCTAAACCGATATGACCACCAATTCCGTTTATTGTCAATTCGCCACCGCTATAAGTGTACGTAAAAGGACCAACGCCATTATGAGGTGCAACAGGTGTGCCACAAGCATCAGGGCTTGCACCTTGCCATGCTTCTAACCAAGTGCTTCCATCCATGTAATGCGTCATGTTTC
>CAZHPL010000007.1:25170-31735 GCA_964534495.1 uncultured Lishizhenia sp. | reverse complement strand
TCTCCGTATGAGAACCATGATCCGCTTTTTTTCAAAATATTTAAGTCAACACCCAAATCGATAATTTCACCCACTTTAGAAATGCCTTCACCGTACATTACATCAAACTCAGCTTTTCTGAAAGGTGGTGCCACTTTGTTTTTCACGATTTTAACTTTCACGCGATTTCCCATAATGTCTTCACCATCTTTGATTTGAGCTGCTTTTCTAATATCAATACGAATGGATGAATAGAACTTTAAGGCATTTCCACCAGTTGTTGTTTCTGGGTTACCAAACATAACCCCAATTTTATCTCGTAATTGGTTAATGAAAATACAACAACAGCCCGCTTTATTGATGGAACCCGTTAGTTTTCGTAATGCTTTCGACATTAATCGAGCTTGTAATCCCATTTGTGAGTCACCCATTTCACCTTCAATTTCGGCTTTAGGTGTTAATGCAGCGACTGAGTCAACTACTATTAAATCAATTGCACCCGAACGGATCAAATTGTCTGCAATTTCCAATGCTTGCTCTCCATTATCTGGCTGTGAAATCAAAAGATTATCAATATCAACACCTAATTTTTTTGCGTAAAACTGATCGAATGCATGTTCTGCGTCAATAAATGCTGCAATTCCACCTTGTTTTTGAACTTCTGCAATTGCATGAATTGCTAATGTTGTTTTTCCTGAAGATTCAGGTCCATATATTTCAACTACTCGACCTTTTGGATATCCATTTACACCTAGTGCTAGGTCTAAGGTGATTGAACCAGTTGGAATAACTTCTACTTTTTCTACTGGTGAATCTCCTAATTTCATTACGGAACCTTTACCGAATGTTTTGTCAAGTTTCTCCATTGTTAATTGGAGAGCTTTCAATTTGTCTGCGTTTAATTCATTTTTTGCCATATCGTTTGTTGTTTGTTGTTGTTTTGAGCTATATGCTCGTTTAATTTTTTACAAAGTTGTGGTTGGTTGTTCGTAAACTATTTACGATTTACTTTAATCCGAAAGTTTTTAGTATTTCCTCAGCATGATTTTTCGTGTCAGGCTTTTGAATTACATGTAGAAGAATCCCTTTTTCATCAAAAAGAAAAGTCATGCGATGTATACCATCATATACCTTCCCCATGAATTTTTTTGTTCCCCAAACACCAAATGCTTCAATGATTTTACGGTCTTCATCGGGAATCAGTGAAAAAGGCAACTCAAATTTTGTTGCAAATTTTTGATGTGATGCTAAATTATCTGCACTAACTCCAATAATCTGAATGTTGTTTTGCAATAATTCCCCATAACCATCGCGAATGCTGCATGCTTGGGCAGTACAACCTGGTGTATTGTCTTTCGGATAGAAATAAACTACTGTTTTATTACCTATCAGCTGGGAAGAGTCTATTTTATTCCCATTTTGATCTTCAGCTGTAAATGCTGGGATTTGTTTTCCTGTTTCTAGTGTTTTCATATATCGATTAAAAAAGCAACAATAAAAAGATTAACAACTAATCAAAAGTAGAAACATTTTTTGAATCTAAAAACTTTTTTGATTAAAATTTAATAATTTACCTTTTTCGGACAACTGAAATTAAGAGGTAAACCCACGCGCTGATTTGTAATAATCCTCCTAAAGGTGTTATCGGACCTAGAATTTTTTTTGAAATGGGTATAAAGCCGTTGAGAGATAAAAGGTAAATGGAACCACTGAAAAAAAGCACACCTAAAAGAATTAAAACATAAAAAACATTCCAATTTATGGTTAGTTTCTCAGCATTCAGCCCGAAAATCAACATGCCAAATGAAGCATAAAATTGATAACGAACACCTACTTCAAAGGTTTTTAACGCTTCTTCTGAAACCATTTTTTTTAATGCGTGTGCACCAAAAGCTCCTAAAATGATAGCAATTATGACACAAATTAATCCAGTAACAAGCAACTTTCTATTCATACTCCAAAAATCGGTAAAAATAATTAATACTCAATAGTTATCTTTGTATCATGTTAATGCCACGTTTGGTTTACTTTTTCATTGGATTATTTGGTTTTCTGATGGTCTCATGTGGAGATAAGCAATCAGCGAATGAAGATAGGGAGATAGACTATTTTCAATTTCAACCTTTGAATTTAAAGAAATTTGATTTACCAGCTACCATTCAACTCCCTGATGCGTCCGCAGGTATTGGAACGGCATTTAAACCTGAAATTTTACATGAAGAAGGTGGTTACAAATGGCAATTGTCGGTTGGTCGTTATTTTAAAATATTCATAGAAGATTACGGTAATCAACGTTTTTTATTTGAAGAAAAATTTGAAGAAATTAAGAATAACAAGGTATATCACACTAATATTAAGAGGCGAGATGGTTCGATTGTCATTTATACGAAGCAATTGAAAAGCAAGTTAAAAAATGATAAAGTTGAAACGTATCATATATACGCTGTTGTGAAAATTGATGGGTATTATTACCAAATCACGAATAGAGTAGAAGGGAATTCGAAGAAAGAAGTCGAGTTCATGTATAAATCAATTAAATCCATAAAAGAAATTTAAATGGAAATGAATAGACAAGAGGTGTTGAATGTGCTAGGTAACATCATTGAACCTGAACTGAAAAAGGATATTGTGAGCCTTAATTTGGTGGAAGATTTAACAATTGAGGACCGCAAAATTAATCTTACTGTAAAAATGTCTAATCCTGCTATGCATGCTCGTAAGCGGATGAATGAAGCAGTAGAGTTTAATCTGAAGCGTTTTTTTGGTGATGACATTCAAATTTCATGTCAAGTGAAAGGAATGAGCGCAGAAGGAAAGCAAGCCAGACGTAAAATATTGCCAGAAGTGAAATACATTGTTGCTGTCGCTTCAGGGAAAGGGGGAGTAGGTAAATCTACAGTCACAGCGAATATAGCGGGTGGATTAAAGAAAGCAGGTTTCTCTGTAGGAATTGTTGATGCGGATATTTATGGGCCTTCTATGCCGACCATGTTTGATGTGGTGAATGAACGTCCGCACATGGTGGAAGTGGATGGTAGAAATTTAATAGAGCCCATCGAAAGTCAGGGAATAAAAATGTTGTCCATTGGATTTTTTACAGATCAGTCTAATGCTGTTGTTTGGCGTGGACCGATGGCTTCAAAAGCATTGACGCAGTTATTTACTGATGCAAATTGGGGAGCGTTGGATTATTTACTGATTGACTTACCTCCAGGAACGGGTGATATTCATTTGTCATTACTACAAACGGTTCCTCTTGATGGAGTTGTGATTGTTAGTACTCCGCAAGAAGTTGCTTTAGCAGACGCAAGAAGAGGAGTAAACATGTTCAAAATGGAAGGAATGAAAGTTCCAATTTTGGGAATTGTTGAAAATATGGCTTGGTTCACGCCTGCCGAATTACCTCAAAATAAGTATTTCATTTTCGGAAGAGATGGTGCAAAAAACCTCGCTTTAGGTATGGATGTACCATTTTTAGGTGCGATTCCTCTCGTTCAAAGTGTTTGTGAAGCTGGCGATGCAGGAAGACCTGTTGTGTTTCAACAACACACGGCTATTGCAACAGCTTTTGATGAATTAGTTGAGAATATGAATAATCAGTTAAATTTGTTAAAGCAAAACGAAGGATGACTGATACAGAATTAATTACAGACAAGGTTAAAATTGCTATTGAGCAGTTGCGACCTTTTTTACATGCCGATGGCGGTGATATGGAGTTGGTTGATATAACTGAGGACAAAATTGTTCAAGTTCGATTAACGGGAGCATGTAGTGATTGCTCAATGAGTTCCATGACCTTGAAAGCAGGATTAGTGGATGTGTTAAAAACAGCGGTGCCGGAAGTAAAAGGAGTTGAATCCATTCAATAATGAAGGTAAAGTTGATGATGATTGGAAAAACAGCTTTCGATTTTGTGGAATCGGGTGAAAGTATGTATGAAAATCGTTTGAAACATTATTGTAATTTCCAGAAAATTGTTTTAGCAGATGTAAAAAACGCTAAGAATTTGAGCCAACAGGAACTAAAGAAAAAAGAAGGGGATTTATTTTTGGATAAATTTGCTAAAAATGACTTTGTGGTATTATTAGATGAAAATGGAAGTGAGTTTTCATCTCGTAAATTTGCAAACTTTATCGAAAAAAAAGGATTGGAATCGTCAAGTGACCTTGTTTTTGTGATTGGTGGTGCATTTGGATTTTCAGATACAATGTATGAAAGAGCGAATTCGAAAATTTCTTTATCACAAATGACGTTTTCACATCAAATAGTAAGAGTATTGTTTTTAGAACAATTATATAGAGCATTTACAATAATAAAAGGTGAGTCCTATCACCATGACTAGGTAATTATGAATCAAGAATATTTTTCCATAATTGATACTATAATTGCTTTGGTATGGTTTGTAATTCTTTATGCAATTATTTCATCAAGGACAAAAAACATACGAGACGAAGTTAGGCCATATTACAAAATAAATTTCTATAGCAAAATCGCCTTCTCTTTATTTTTCACTATTTTCTATGTCTTGTATTATGGGGGAGGAGATACAACTGGATATTGGGATGGAGCAATAGTTTTAAATAAATTATTTTTTCATTCTCCATCGAGTTTTTTTGAAGCAATGACCAACGAATCAAGTGAAGTGTTTAGATTAAAACACTTTAGTATTGTTACAGGGTATCCTCCTCGTTGGATATACAGAGAACCAGAGGGTTGGTTTGTTTGTAAAATTACTGCGATTTTATCATTTGTGACGCTTAGATCATATCTTGCAACTGTAATCATTTTTGGGTATTTCGTATCTGATGCGACTTGGAGAGTTTTTGATTTAGTTGTAAAGTTAAAATTACACACTAAAGGTACAATTGCTTTTTGTCTTTTCTATATTCCATCTGTAGGATTTTGGTGTTCGGGAGTAACAAAAGATACGATTATTTATATAGCCGTTCTTAATATTCTTCATGCGGTTTTAGATGTATTCATTAATAAACGGAAAATAAATATTGCGTTAATTTTTAGAGTTGCTTTTTTTGTTTGGTTAACCATAAATGTAAGATCTTTCGTACTAGCCGCAATCATTCTGCCATTGCTTACGGCATTTTCGGCGCGATTTATTAAACAATTTAGTTCTAATGCTTTCGCTAGATTCTTTTTTCGTGGGGTGTTTTTTGCTGTAGGCTTTTTTGGCTTTTTTGCAGTAACATCTTCGGGCTTTATGAAAGATATGGCTGACAAAGCTTCTGTAATTCAATCTGACTTTAAAAACAATCCACTTTATACTGGAAAACGATATGAAATCGACGTTTCTGACCCTTCACCAACGGGTATGATGAAGTCTTTTCCAATTGCAGTTTTCTATGGGATTTACAAACCGTTTGTTTACGAAGCGCTTTCACCTACATTGCTTTTAAATGGTTTAGAAAGTACAATCTTGGTTTACTTGACATTAGCTTTCTTTTTCAGGGGGAATGTATTTCGAAAGATAAAACACATTCAAAAAAGTGAATTTCTTGTATTTTCACTTGTTTTTCTATTAGTAATCGGCTTTATGGCAGGTTATACATCCGTAATTTATGGAGTACTAGTACGAATACGTGCACCTTTATTACCATTTTTGTTTCTTATTTTTACAACCAAATCTCAACAAGTGGAAGACAATGAGGTTTTGGATCAACCGCAACTTACCTAAATACTATTAATATTATGTGTGGAATTACAGGTTTTATCGACTTTAAAAAAAATACAGAAGCCAGTGTCATTAGCAAAATGACAAAAACACTTCATCATAGAGGTCCAGATGCAAGTGGAACAGAAATACTTCACCAAGAAAAAGCTGTTTTGGGTCTTGGACATGCACGTCTTTCCATCATTGACTTAACGGAATCTGGCAAACAACCCATGTATTTTAATAATCACTGGATCTGTTTCAATGGTGAGGTTTACAACTTTGATGAAATCAAAAGAGATTTATTAGAATTGGGACATTCTTTTATTGGTTCATCAGATACAGAAGTGGTTCTGCATGCCTATATTCAATGGGGACCAGAATGTATCAATCGATTTATTGGGATGTTTGCTTTCCTGATTTTTGATACAGTAACGAATAAAGTGTTCTGTGTGCGTGACCGTGCAGGAATCAAACCCTTCTTTTATTATTGGAAAGATGGATTATTTCTTTTTTCATCTGAATTGAAGTCGTTTCATGCACATCCTCATTTCCAAAAGAAAATCAATGTTCAAGCAGTTGATGCGTTTATGCAATATGGAAATGTGCCCACGCCACACTGTATTTTCCAAGATTGTTGGAAGCTAAAACCAGGTCATTCCATCGCCTTTGATTTGAACAATCCTGGAGCTGTCTTAGATAATTCGTTACAACATCAACTGCAATATTGGAATGTTTATGATGCATATAACAAGCCAAAATTGGATATCTCTTTCGAAGAAGCAAAGGTTGAAACTGAAAAGTTGTTGAAATCTGCTTGTGACTACAGAATGGTTGCTGATGTTCCTGTGGGTGTGTTTTTAAGTGGAGGATATGATAGCGCATCGGTAACTGCTTTGTTACAAAAGGACAGAACGGAGA
>CAZHPL010000007.1:9428-25160 GCA_964534495.1 uncultured Lishizhenia sp. | reverse complement strand
TCGCTGTTCCAGCAATTGGTTTGAACGAAGCACCTTATGCAAAAGATGTGGCGAAACACTTGGGCACAGATCACACGGAAATTACTTGTACTCAAAAAGAGGCCTTGGATTTAATTACAGATTTGCCTTATTATTACGACGAACCTTTCGGTGATAGTAGTGCCATTCCAACGACTTTAGTTAGTAAGGCAGCGCGAGAACATGTTACAGTTGCTTTGAGTGCTGATGCAGGCGATGAGGTTTTTGCAGGGTATAATCGCTACGATTATTTATATCGTTTTGGACCAAAAATCAATAGTATTCCAAGTCCAATTCGAAAAATGATGGCAGCAACGATGGATATCATTCCTTCTAATGCATTGCCGGTTTTGAGAAATAAATACAATTTTCACAATCGCTATGAAAAGCTGAAAGGTATTTTGAGAAATCCTTCTCCTGAAACGATTATGTTGAGTTTAAGTCAACAGTTTAGCCAGAAACAATTGGAAAAACTAATGGCTCATCCATCGATGGAATTGGAAACTGCCTATTTATCGAAAGAACTACGTAAAGAATATTACTCTCCACTAGCTTATATGATGGCTATTGATTATCAGACGTATTTGGTGGATGATATTATGCAAAAAGTGGATCGTGCAACCATGACTGTAAGTTTAGAAGGTCGTGAGCCGTATTTGGATCACCGTGTTATTGAGTGGGCAGCGCAACTCCCCGATGATTTTAAATACCACAATGGAAGCAAGAAATATATTTTGAAAGAAATATTACATCAGTATGTCCCTAAAAGTTTAATGGATCGTCCTAAAATGGGATTCGCTATTCCAATTGCTGAATGGATGCAAACAGAGTTGAAAGATTTGATAGAACAAAATTTGAACAAAGAACGCATCGAAAAGCAAGGGATTTTTAATTGGGAATATGTCAATCAAATAAAAACGGCTTTCTTCAACGGTAAAAAGGAAAATGATTACAAAATGTGGTACTTGCTTCAATTTCAAATGTGGCATACCCGTTGGATGGAATAATGGAGCTGTCATATTTTCAACATAACCTGATTTTCAAAAAGCCAAGTGGTACAAGTCGAGGTGTTTTAACTGAAAAACCTTCATGGTTTATTGAGATAAAAGATGGAAATGGAAACAAAGGAATAGGCGAATGCTCTGTAATTCCAGGTCTATCTCCTGATTTTGAGACTGAAGTCATTTATCAAGAAAAGCTAGAGAGTGTATTGGCAAATTTGATGGAATTACTCCTTTCTATTTCCGATTTTTCTATTCGGGAAGACTACACATTTACAGATGAAAATCTACGTGATTTTATTGCTTCATTAAAAGATTATCCTTCAATTGTTTTTGGTGTTGAAACGGCGTTACGTTCTCTTTCGGCTAAAAATAATTGCTTGTTTCAAAATGAATTCTCTTTTGGAAAAAAAGCCATTCCGATTAATGGATTGATTTGGATGGGGGAGAAAAAGTTCATGCAAGATCAGATTCAGCAAAAACTTGAAGAGGGATTTGATGTTATCAAAATGAAAATTGGCGCGATTGATTTTGAAACAGAATTTGAATTATTGAAGAACATTCGTTCAAATTATTCGGCTGAACAAATAACCTTGCGTGTCGACGCGAATGGAGCTTTTACTCCTGAACAAGCTAAAAAACTACTACGACAATTAAAAGAACTTGACATTCATTCAATTGAACAACCAATTGCTACACATCAATGGTCAGCCTTGCATGAACTTTGTCAGCTGAATGACGTGCCCATTGCATTGGATGAAGAATTAATAGGTGTTCATTCTATTCAAGATAAAACAAAGCTTCTCGATAAAATTGCACCTCCATTTATAATTCTAAAACCAAGCCTTCATGGTGGTATTTGCGGAACTTTTGAATGGATTCAGTTGGCTGAAAAAAGAGGTGTTAAATGGTGGATTACTTCGGCATTGGAATCTTCTGTTGGATTGAATGCAATTGCTCAATTTACAGGTGAATTTAATGACCTTTTGCCGCAAGGATTAGGAACGGGAGCCATCTATACCAATAATTTTCCTACGGATTTAATTGTTGAAAAAGGAACAATCAAACGTCTTGCTTAACGGGATTGGAAATACTTGATTTCGTCACACTCAATGTAGATTTTTTCGTGTAATATCAACTGAGCAGCTAAAGCTAATTGGGTGTAATTCTGAGACCCAGCTCCAAAGTGAGCCGCTTTGTTTTTCCACATTTCCATAATCAGTTCTTGTGAACCTTCACACGGTTGAATTTTGTTTACAACGGCTGCTACATTCATTGCACCAGCGTGGTACACATGCATTACAAAAAGACGAAACCACAAATCATTTGTATTGTAAGCAATATTGTGTCGGTTTAAGATTTTCTTGGCTTCGGGAATACAAATGCGATTAATCAATCGAGCGGCAGCATAAGCACATTTGTCAAAGTCACCGCGTTCATCTACCTTATCATTTACGATAATTCCCATAGACCGTGCAACATCGGGCATTAATTGAAAAGCGCCGTAAGCACCTTTGATTGATTTTTTTAATTGTGCAGGACTTTCAATAAGCAAAATCGCCTGAGCATACCAAGGATCAACACCTTGTTTTTCAAAAGCCGCTACACCTTTTGTTAGCGAAGGATACACCTCATTAAATCTGTAAAAGTCACTCTTTCCGGTTGTGACATTTATCACAGCGTTTGAATCTAAATTGTAAACTTTTCGCAAGCTATCTTTAAAGGCCAACTTCTGCATTTCCGTTTGCGCTTGCCAAGTTTTGGAATGCACTTTTAAAAGTACTTCACGCGTTTCAGCAATGTTAATCAAACTTGTATCGGGAGAAAGCAGCATGATTTTCTTCCAAAATTGAGGTTGCGCCAACACATCCCAACGATCCCTAAAAAGTTCGTCGGCATGTAAAATAGTACTTACATGATCGTTTTTCGTAACTACAATTTTTTCATTATCCCAATTATTCAGGGTTTGACCATTGGAAATAAGTAAGTTAGCTGAAAATAAAATCAGGAGAATTAAGCGCATCATTTTGGTTTGTCATAAAGATAATGAAACAACGCGATTAACGGAAGTCGTTACTTTTGATTTTAACAACATTTTACTGTGAAATTCGAGTACTTTTGAAAAATGAAAGGGTTATTTCGTGTTTTATCTTTTCCATTTGTAATACTTGTTCGACTCTATCAGCTCGTTATTTCTCCTTTATTTCCTCCTAGTTGTCGATATACACCGACATGTTCTGCTTACGCAATTGAAGCATTAAATGAATGGGGCCCAATCAAAGGTTCGTATTTGGCAATCAAACGCATTATGTCATGTCGTCCGGGTGGAGGTTGTGGTTATGACCCTGTGCCGAAAAGAGGAATTAAACCCTAAATTTCCATCCCCGTTGCTGATAAAGTTTTGTCATTCTGCTCGCTTCCTCTTTTGAGTTAAAGCCATTAATAAATGAAATGAATTCTAGTTTATTGTCATCATTTCGTTCATTATTATAGTTTTCCAAATAAAGAAACCAATGCCAAAGTGTCCGTACAGAAGGATTTTCAGTGATTGGGAAGTCAGTTGCGCGAACGGATGCAAAAAACTGAATGGATTTACGTGCCCTTGAAAATAGAACATTCAAACGTTTGTCACCATGCAATTGATTGATTGGGCCGAAGCGCATTTCGAAATTTCCATGTTCATTTTTTCCGTATCCAAAGCTTATCAGAAGGATGTCGCATTCATCTCCCTGAACTTGTTCTAGCGTTTTGAAAAATAAGCGGTCGGCATCAATGGATTTAAGAATTTCATTTTGCTGTTGATCCGAAAAACAATTCCATATACATTGAAGTTGGCTTTCCGAAAATGCAACAATCCCAATTTTGTTAGAGGCTTTGACTGTATCAGAAAGTGAAAAATAAAAAGTAGCAAGTTGCAATGCCTCTACGAAGTTATTTCTATCTACATATTTTCCATTTTCTATATGATGAAATTTCAAAATAGCCGTTTCCGGACGAAAAGCACTTGGGAAAACACTCAATTCGTTATTATAGAAATGTTCATTGGAGAAAGAAATTAATTCAGGATAATACGAACGGTAGTGCTGACGAAGCAAAACATTATCTAAATAAAAAGTTGCTTGGTGTAATAAACTGTAGTTTTCTTCAGAATGCTCTTGTTGAAAATAATTACTTGGTGCCATTTGCTGTGAATCTCCTGCAACCACGCATTTCTTCGAACGCTGTAAAGCACCTAAAGCATTAGAAAGTGGAATGCGACCTGCTTCATCAAATAATACAATGTCAAAAAGCTCTCGTTTCATTGGAAAAGAAAGTGATATAGTCGTTGGATTGGTTAGCCAAATTGGTTTTAATAGAAAAATCCAACTACTCGCTTCTGATTCCATTAATTGCCTTAAAGTCAAGTGATTTCTTTGTTTTGAAAACTCCTTAACTAAAATAGATTTTCCTTTTTTTAAGGTTTCTTTAAGTGATTTTTGTTCGGCGTTTAATTTTCTATTTTCCGTTTTTAGTAACAGATGATACGCTTGAAATTTATGTAAGTGAAGGCAAATGATATCATCAGCAAACGCTTGCCAACCATTTTCTTTTTCTGTTTGAAAATCAATTAGTTCTTGTAATAATTCTGAATCGCTAAATTGCTCTAAATGAACATTGAATCGTGTTAATTCCGACCAACGACCTAAAAGAAAAGCAGTATTTAATGCTGAAAAAGAATCAAAGTGTTTCAATTGCACAATAATATCGTTTGGTAATGTTTTTAGTTCTTTTTTTGCGCTGTGAATTTGTAATATTTCACATTTAATAAGTTCAATTACCGTGTCCAGTCGTTCTTCATTTTTGATATCAAACCAATTGTTAACTAAGCGATTCAACTGCATGAATTCAGATTGATAGGCGATTAATTCGTCTACATTTTGGTTTTCAGTTTGAGTAAATGAAAGATAATTTTCTTCGTTTACAGTTGATAAAAAATGAAAGACTGTTTCAATTTCAGAAGACGATTCAATGTTAAGTTCACTCAGTTTATCAATCAATACTGAATTTTGCTGAAGCAGATCATAATATATGGCAAGTTTTTGGAATAAATCTTCGGGGTTCAAATCTAAAGTTCTCACCCAATTTTTCCATTCATTTTTCCATTTTCTGCCCGCAAAGAAACCATCGTTATTATAAAGTTGAATGAGGTAATCTAATTCGCTCTTTGATGGAATTTTTATCCAGTGTGAAAGATGTGTTTCTTCGAATAATGATTTCTTGTTTTGCAACTGATTCCATTTTTTTCGAATCGACAAAAACTTACTTTGTTTTTTGCCAATTAAGTGGCCATATTTCTTGAAAGTTACTGATTTATAAAGAATAAAATCGGTACATTTTCTAATTGTATTTTCTAATTCTAATTTTGTAGAAATGGAGGATTTTTTAATGAGATTTACAGCTTCATTTAATTGAAAAAGTGTGTCTTGAATACTTGTGTTTTGGTCGAAAAATGTTGGTTTTAAAAATGAAACAGCGCGATAAAAAGAGTTGTTTTTGTCAAGCAAGAAATGAGTGTGTTTTTTCCATTCAGACGTTGTGAAAGGTAAATAAATTTTTGTTGCAGATTGCTCTAATTTCTTGAGTTCTACAACTATTTCTTTCACTTCATTTTGGTGTTCACCAAACCACAATTCGATGAGTGGAAATTTATTTTTTTTGTAGTTTGGTGGTAATTCACTTGCGATTGATTTTTCAAAAAATAACCACGTTTCTTTTAAATCATTAAAAATGTATTTTTCATTAAAGCGATTAGTTGAATTCAGACAAAAAACATCCAGTTTTCGTTCTTTAAGTCTGGTTTGTAAAACATCCAAAGCAGCTTTTTTTTCAGAAACAACCAATACAGTTTTATTTTCAGCTAAATAGCTACCCGTAATATTAGCTAGTGTTTGTGTTTTTCCTGTTCCAGGTGGGCCTTGAATGATCAATGATGAAACAGGTAGTTGGTCAAATATTTTTATTTGATCATCATCAGCTTCGAATAGAAACCGCTTTTTTACTTCTTGTTTCAGTTCTGAAGATTCATTGCCCATCATTTTCAATAGAGTGGCGGACAATTTTTTTTCGTACTCAATGCTATCCAAATCAGATAGAGCTGGGAAATGTTTGAACAAGTTATAAATACCTAAATCAGTTGCTTCCCAATCAAACTTCACAATTTTTTCATCCAGTTCAAAAATAGTTGTGCCCAGTTGATGAATTGTTTCGTGCGAAAAATGATTTTCAAGATAATTTACGAGAAGCGGATTAATGAATTGTGGATATTCTTTTGCTAATTCGTCGAAAGAAATAATTTGGTTGATAACATCTTTTTCAATGTTAATCAAAAGGACAGGAATGTGGATAAAATTATTTTCTACTAAAATAGTAGCAATTCCTTTGCTGAGGTACAAGAAGTTGACCCCACATTCTTTTTTCAATAGTGTATTTTCTTTGTTTAATTTTTGTAAAAATATATCTCTTTCGTTAGCGTCGATTTCCTGAAAGGTTCTGAAAGGCAGTTTTATAGACCAGAAATCTTTGTTAGATTTTAGCCAAAACTGCGTTTTAATATCCTTAATAAAGCTTGTTAAATTCATCATTTTTTGTAAATTTAGAACTAAGTATTAAATGTGTATAAAAAAACAGGCAACGTTAGTTACTTAAACACGTTAATACTTTGGTTCTTGGGTTTAAAAACGTAATTTTGCGGTTTATTTTAAGTCACCAAGAAATAGAGTTTGATATAGGGAAAATTTGGAGGTTATGGTTAGGAATTTATCAAAAAACATTAGGCGAATTTCGCTTGCTATCTTATTTACATTGACGTATTTAGTTAGCCATGCACAATTAGTAGCTACCTTTTCAAGTCCAAGTGCAAATCAATGTCCAGGAAACTTGTTTACATTGAATGCGACAAACACAACTTATTCGTCCTATTCGTGGTTAGTTACTGGGCCAAGTTCCTATTCTTCTACACCAACGGGAAGTTCAGTTGCTTTGTATTTGACAACACCAGGTTATTACACAGTTAAACTAACTGTTTCCGATGGTGTAACTTCGAATTCTTCTACCCAAACGAATTATTTACGTGTTTACAACGTTCCAACAGTAAGTTATACTGTCTCTCCAACGACCGGTTGTAGCCCTTTATCCGTTGTTTTCAATGGTTCATGTACAGCAGGCGACGGGACACTTTCGTCCTTTTCAATCAATGCAGGTGATGGTAATCTATATACGACAGAAGATTTTACTAATATTTACACGAACAATAGTGCTGCCAATGTTACCTACACTCCTAGTGCAACAGTAACCAATTCATTTGGTTGTATTACAACAAGTAACTTAACAGCTGTGACCGTTAAACCTTCTCCAAGCTTAACGTCTCCACTTAATCCAAATTCTGTATGTAGCGGTTCAACATTTAATTATACACCAGTAAGTTCACTAACACCAGCTTCATTTTTTTGGACAAGAGCAGCTGTAAGCGGCATATCACAAGCAGCGTCATCTGGTTCTGGTAACATCAGCGAAGTACTAACAAATACAACCTCATCTAATATTTCAGTGACTTATGTGGTTACTACTACAGGTCCAAATGGTTGTCCAAAAGCGCAAAATGTTGTTGTTGTTGTGCGTGCATTACCAACTGTGACATTGAATAACACGACAATGTCGGTTTGTTCAGGGTACACGGGTACATTAACGGCAACAGGTTCACCTTCTGGTGGTACGTATGCTTGGTCAACGAATGCAACAACACCATCGATAAACGTTACTACTGCTGGTACATATACCGTTACGTATTCAGATGGTACGTGTGCAAGTTTGGGGACTAGCGCAACTGTTTCCCTTACATCTCCGCCAACTGTTTCTGTTGCAACTGCTGAAACATCAGGTTCAACTAACAATGATGGTACCATTTGTAATGGGGCAACAGCAACACTAACTGCCACAGGAACACCAGCAGGAGGCACCTTTTTGTGGTCTAATGCTGCTACAACATCCAGTATTTCTGTTACTCCTTCTGTAACGACAACTTACACAGTTACTTATACATTAAATTGTCCAAGTTCTGCAGGGTCGGCAACTATTACTGTTTTGAATTTGCCAACTTTGTCCTATACAGCAGCTACATCCAATGCGTGTTCGGCTCCAGTTTCGACAACTTTCACATCTACTTCAACAAATGCTGGAGCAGGTATATCTTGGAGTTTTCCTGGTGGTTCACCAACTAGTGCATCAACAGGTGCTACTGGTACAACCTCTTCCATAACCTATTCATCAAGTGGAAACTATTCCATAACTATGATTGGAACTAGTTCGCAAGGGTGTGTTAAATCGACAACTTTTACAAATGCTGTTGTAGTTGGGTCGGGTACACCACCAACCTCTGTATTTACTAATACTACAGCTTTGACACAATGTTATCAAACTGGTACAACAATGCACAATGTTTGTTTTCAATATACTGGAACAGGTGCGGATACGATACGTATAGATTGGGGGGATGGAAGTGCTTTAGAATATAAAGATCAAGCAGCTACTTTTTGTCACGCTTATACTGAAGCGGGTACCTACACAGTTACTCTTATTCCATTTAAAACAAGCGGGGCCGTTTTAAGTTGTTCTGGGACTGCATCCACATTTACAGTTACAATCAAAGGGCCTGTAGCAAAATTTAGCACAAGTACTCTTGATTGTAATAATCAATTAACAAGGACATTCACTAATACTTCGACTGGTACAACAGGTGCTTCGACGTATGCTTGGTCTTTTGGCGATCCTTCATCCGGAGCAAGTAATGCATCAACCTCCTCAACATCGGTTTCTCATACTTTTTCTGCTTACTCCGCCACTGCATATACAGTAACCTTAACAGTTAGTGATGCGACAACAGGTTGTTCTAGTAATTCATACACTGCTCAGATTTATTGTTACCCTACAAATACAGCAGCTTTCAAGGCATATAATAATATGACTGCTGGAAAGGTAGAAACTACAGATGTTTGTTTGAATGGAACACTTTATTTTTACAACGAAACTCCTTCGCCTGAATTAACAACAAACCAAGCACAAACCGTTTGGAATCCAGCAGGAAATAATAATGCGTGGTCTGGAGTTAGTGCCTTGCGTGGTAATCCGTATGCATATACATTCCTAGAAGACGGTTCTACAAGTGTTTATACCAATGCGACTACAGCTGGGAATTCAAATGGTTGGTCTTATTCACCTAGCACGATTAATTTTGCCATGCGTAATTCGAAAACGAATGATGGTGTTACTTGTCCAGATATTATTACTAAAACAAATTACATAAAAGTACATGGTTTAACAGGGACTTTCACTTTGGCAGATGATACTGTTTGTGTAGGATCAAGTTTTACCGTTACAGATAATTTAGCAGCTCCATTAACTTCAATTTCATCACGAGCATGGGACTGGGGAGATGGAACAACCTCAACATCAACTGGGAGTTCTACAACGCATACTTATGCGACTGCTGGTACTTATACAATTAGTTTAGTTGTTAAAGATAATGCTCCGATTTCAGGTTTTTGTTCAAAAACAATTACTAAAACGATTACTGTAATTCAGCCAACTGCAAGTTTCTCTGTAAATAGAAATTATATTTGTCCAGGTCAAACTGTTACTGTATCTAATGCTTCAACAGGATTAGGTTCATTAACATACAGTTGGGCAGCATCAAGTGGTACGCCAGCAACATCGACAAGTGCAAGTCCAGGTTCATTCACTTTTGCAACTGCTGGTAACCGTACTATTACGTTAACTGTAACAGATTACAAAGGTTGTACAAATACTCAAACAACTGCTATTACTGTTCAAAGTCCTGTGGCTTCAGCGACAGCATCGCCAACTTCAGCAACTTGTTTTAACCCTCCGACTGTTGTTACGTTTACTAATACATCCTCAAACAACGTTGATAACACTTCTGCTCAATGGGATTTTGGAAATGGGCAAACTTCCAATTCTTGGAACCCGAGTACAACTTACAGTACTGCTGGGACGTATGCCGTGAAATTAACGGTTAGTTCATTGACAGGTTGTACATCATCACAAACAACAGTTACAACCATTACAATTGGTGGTCCGTCAGGAACTTTGAATGTAACAAGTACGCCATTATCGGGGTGTTCACCATTTTCTGCAACAATGTCTGTAACTACAAGTGGTGCAACAGAAGCTAAAGTACTATTTGACGATGGTCAGTTTTATCAACTTACAGCAGCGGAATTAAACCACACCAACATTACTGTTCCAACACACACATATGTAAATGGAGGAAACACAAATCAGACTTACACACCATCTCTTTACATATCTAATGGGACTTGTAATGGAGTTATTATTAATCCTTCAAATGCAATTACTGTTCAACCAGTTCCGTCAGCTACAATAGCTTATTCTGGAAGTCCATATTGTACGGGAACAACAAGTGCGCAAAGTGTTACATTGACAGGATATGGAGCATATACTGGAGGAGCTTTTACTTCAACTGCAGGGTTAAGTCTCAATTCTTCAACAGGTGATATTACGCCAAGCTCAAGTACTCCGGGAACTTATACGGTTACCTATAATGTTACTGCAACATCTATTTGTCCGACAGTAAATGCAACTGCTTCTGTTACAATCAAACAAACACCATCTATAGCCAATAAGACTTATACTGTTTGTTCTGGTTGAGCATTTACATTTGCATCTTCTGGTTCTGATGTTGTTCCTGCAGGTACTACTTATTCTTGGTCAGCACCAACAATTTCTCCTTCTGCAACTGTTACTGGGGGAAGTGCACAATCCAATCAAACAGGAGTAAGTCAAACGTTAACAAATACAACGACTTCTCCATCTACTGCTACTTATACAGTTACAGCCACTGCAAATGGGTGTAGTTCTACATTTACGATAACAACTACAGTTAATCCCAAACCAAGCGTAACTGCTCAAACAGCAACTGTTTGTACTGGAAATGCATTTACAATTACACCTTCTAGTGTACCAACTGGTACAACCTATACTTGGTCAGCACCTGTAAGTTCTCCTTTAGGAGCTGTTACCGGGGGAAGCGCTCAAGCAACTGCTCAATCGAGTATTGGACAAACGCTTTCCAATACAACATTAAGTAGTGCAACAGCGACTTATACTGTTACTCCAACATCTGGAACTTGTACAGGTACTACATTTACTGCAACTGTAACTGTTACACCAGGTGCAAATATTGCAAACAAGACTTATACTGTTTGTTCAGGTAGTGCGTTTACTTTTGCAGCAACTGGTTCAGATGTGGTGCCGACGGGTGTGACTTATTCTTGGGCAGCTCCAACTATCACAGGAACACTGACAGGATCATCGGCTCAAACCAATCAAACTACAATTAGCCAAACACTAACTAACTCACTTAACACAGTTGCTACAGCGGTTTATACTGTTTCTGCTACTTCAGGTACATGTACTTCAACATTTACGATTACTGTCACAGTTAATCCTAAACCAAGTATTGCAAATGTAACTTCAACAATTTGTTCTGGAAATGCTTTTAGTGTAACTCCAACGAATGGCGGAGGAACAGGTTCAGCAGATAAGGTTCCAAGTGGTACTACATACGCTTGGGCAGCACCTTCCATTTCACCAGCCTCTTCAATCACAGGCTCAAGTGCTCAGTCAGCACAAGCATCCATTGGTCAAACGTTGACAAATACTACAACAAGTGCAGCAACAGCTACTTATACCGTTACACCAACATCTGGTACATGTACTGGTTCAACATTTACAGTTGTAGTTACAGTAAACCCTCTACCTTCGGTTAGTGCACAAACTTCTACTATATGTAGCGCAGCAGCTTTTACAATTTCACCAACTGGAGTGCCAGCAGGAACCACGTATGCATGGGCAGCACCAACGATTTCACCTGCTTCATCCATTACAGGTTCAAGTGCACAATCAGCACAAACAAGTGTTAGTCAAACGCTGACGAATACTACTACAAGTGCTGCAACTGCAACCTATACAGTTACTCCAACTTCTGGAACATGTGCAGGAACTACTTTCACGGCAACCGTAACAGTAAATCCAAAACCAAGTGTAAGTAATCAAACTGCATCAATCTGTAGTGGAGGTTCTTTCTCAGTTACGCCAACTGGTGTACCAACGGGAACAACTTACACATGGACTACACCTAGTATTTCACCTTCTGGATCAGTTACAGGAGGTTCATCTCAAGCAACAGCTCAATCAAGTATTGGTCAAACATTGAGTAATGCAACTACTTCTTGTGGAGTTGCCACATATACTGTTACTCCAAGAACGGGATCTTGTGCAGGTTCGACGTTTACAATTGGCGTAACCGTTTGTCCAAATCCTAGTTTTACTACAAGTAAGTCAGACCCAACAACATGTAATGCGACAAATGGTACAATTACACTATCAAGTTTAGTTGCTTCTACTTCTTACCAATACTCATATACCAAGTTAGGAGTAACTACAGGTCCTATAACAGTTACTTCAAGCGCATCTGGTCAAATAGTAATTTCATCTCTTGGAGCAGGTACTTATGATATTATTGTAACAAACCCGACGACACTTTGTCAATCCACAACAGCTTCAGTTACTTTAACAAATCCAGGGGCACCAAATATTACAGATATAGTTGATCAAACGTTATGTGGTACAACTTATACCTTACCAACAATTACAGGATCAAATTTGCCTGGTAATCAAGCTTATTATACTGGGGTTAACGGTACTGGATCGACTTTAGCAGTTGGAACTGTGATTTCTACCTCACAAACCATATACATGTATACCACAACAACCGGAGGTTGTTCCGATCAAGAAAGTTTTGTAGTAACCATCAACCCAGTAGCAAGTGTTACAGCTCAAACTTCAACAATTTGTAGTGGAAATGCATTTACAGTTACTCCAGCTGGCGTACCAGCAGGTACAACATATACTTGGTCTGCACCTGTAATCGCTCCATCTGGATCAATTTCTGGATCAAGTGCACAAAATTCAGCACAAACAAGTATTAGTCAAACTTTAACAACGACAATTACAAGTGCTGCAACAGCAACTTATACTGTTACACCAACTTCAGGTTCTTGTGTTGGAAGTTCATTTACAATAACCGTAACAGTTAATCCAGTGCCTGTTATAAGTGCTCAAACGGCAACAGCTTGTAGTGGAACTGCATTTTCATTAACACCTTCTGGGGCACCAACGGGAACAACTTATACGTGGTCAGCACCGACATATTCTCCTTCTGGAGCAGGTGGGTCAGCACAAGCGACAGGTACAACACCAATTAGTCAAACGTTAACCACAACTGTATTAACGGGTTCAACTGCGACATATAGTACGGTTACACCAACATCGGGAACATGTGTTGGATCTCCATTTAGTTTAGCAGTAACAATCAACCCTAAGCCAAGTGTAACAAATAAATCAGCAACAATTTGTAATGGTGCTTCTTTCAATGTTATACCAACCGGAATTCCTACTGGAACTACTTATGCATGGGGTGTTCCAACATCAAACCCAAGTGGCGCAATTACAGGTACGGCAAATTCTGGACAATCAAGTATTAGCGAATCGCTTGTAAATACGACAACTTCGGCTGCAACAGCAACTTACACAGTTACTCCTACATCAGGAACTTGTTCAGGAAATACATTTAATGTGACGGTAACGGTTAATCCTAGTGCAAACTTAACTGCTCAAACGGTTAGCTCTTGTACTGGAGTTGCATTTAATTTCTCACCAAGTCCAGCTCCAACAGGAACAGTTTACACATGGGCTTTGCCAACCGTTTCTCCAGCAGGTGCAATTACAGGCACAACAGCAGAAGGGACAGGCACAACATCCATTTCACAAACATTATCATTGCTAGCAGGAGCAGTTACTAGTGCTACAGCAACGTACACAGTTACTCCGGTTTCAGGAACATGTACAGGTACTCCATTTACACTAACTGCAACAATAACACCTACTGCAGTTATCTCTTCACAAACAGCAACGATTTGTAGTGGAGCAACTTTTACAATTAATCCATCAGGAGTACCAGCAGGAACTACTTATGCATGGTCTGCACCAAGTTTATCACCATCAGGTTCAATAACTGGATCTAGTGCACAAACAGGTATGAACAGTGTTAGTCAAGCTTTAACTAATACAACAACAAGTGCCGCGACAGCAACTTATACTGTAACTCCAACTTCAGGTTCATGTGCAAGCACAACATTTACAGCTACTGTTACAGTTAATCCAAAACCTAGTGTAAGCGCACAAACAGCATCTATTTGTAGTGGAAACGCTTTCACTGTTACACCAACGGGTGTACCTAGTGGAACAACCTATACATGGTCAAATCCTAGTGTTTCGCCATCAGGATCCGTAACGGGTGGGTCGTCAAATGCTACTGCAAGTTCTAGTATTAGTCAAACCTTAAATAATTCTACAACTTCTTGTGGAACTGCAACCTACACCGTAACACCAAAATCAGGTACTTGTACAGGTTCAACTTTCTCAGTTGCAGTAACCGTTTGCCCAAATCCAAGTTTCTCATTGGCAAAAGTAGATCCTACATTATGTAATGCAACCAATGGTTCAGTAACTTTATCTGGTTTATCTGCATCGACTTCATATAGTGTAAGTGGGTTTACAGGAGGTCCATCAACATTAACATCTGATGCTACTGGGAAAATTATCGTTTCAAGTTTAGGGGCGGGTACATATACTGTTGCTGTAACAAACACAACAACAAACTGTCAATCAACTACACAATCGATTAGTTTAGTTAATCCTGGAGCACCTGATGTATTTGATATTGCAGATCAGTTACTTTGTGGAACAACCTATACTTTACCTACTATAACAGGTTCAAATTTATCTGGAAACCAAAAGTATTATACTGGCACAACAGGAACTGGTTCAGTAATTCCGGTTGGTACTATTATCAATTCTAGCCAAACCATTTACATCTATGATGCAACTCCAGGAGGATGTTCTGATCAAGAAAGTTTTACGATTTCTATTAATCCTGTTGCAAGTATTGGTACGCAAAACCAAACTATTTGTAGTGGTAATTCATTTACAGTTAGCCCAACAGGTGTACCAGGCGGTACAACTTATACTTGGAGTGCGCCATCCGTTTCACCTGCAGGTTCAATAACTGGTTTCACGGCTGAATCTTCACCTCAAACTGAAATCACCCAAACATTATCGACGACGATAACTACTGCTGCAGTTGCCAATTATACCGTAACAGCAACAAGTGGTTCTTGTACATCTACTTTTACTGTTATTGCCACAGTTAATCCTGTACCAGTTGTTACATCACAAACTGCGACTTCATGTGCGGGTACAGCATTTACTTCAACAGCTTCTGGCGTACCAACGGGTACAACTTACACTTGGTCTGCACCTGTTTATTCCAATGTTGCTGAAATGTCTGGCGGAAGTGCACAATCTAACGGACAGTCATCAGTAAGTCAAACAATAAGTAGTACTTCAACTGTAGTTGAAACTGCTACCTACACTGTTACGCCAACTTCTGGTTCTTGTGCTGGAACAGATTACACTTTAGTTGTTACATTAAACCCAACACCTATCGTTTCAGCGCAAACAGCTACAATTTGTTCAGGAACTTCCTTTTCCGTTACACCGACTGGCGTTCCTGCTG